>JAAELR010000324.1 GCA_024226455.1 Paracoccaceae bacterium | reverse complement strand
GATCCGGTGTTGGCCAGCCTCATGGCGCATTTGGGCGACGCTGAGCATGGTTTTCGGGTCGGTGCCGGCGTCGAGCAGGGCCTGGGCGATCTCTGCGCCGATGTCATGCGGCGGTGGTGGCGGGGTGGCCGCCACCGGGGCAGGCGCGGCTGTTCTGGCGCTGGCGAGGTCGGGAAAGGCCTTGTCGAGAAACTCTGTTACAACGTCGAAATCGCGGGTGTGGCTGGGGTAGTTGACGGTGACGGCGTAGCAGCGCGACAGCGGTTTCAGGGGGTCGGGCATAACGTCGCCCGGTGGCATTGTGGCATTGTCGACCAGCAGCGGGATCAGGCGAATGCGGCGGTCCAGCGCCCGGGTGATTTCCAGGCGGACGAAATCGTCGGGGTTGTCGAGACGGCGGCGGCCTGCGTTGTCGGAGACGGTCAGCCAGTTGGGGCCGATGACGGCCAGCAGGATGCGGCACTGATCGACATTGTGGTTGATCGCCTCGACAAAGTCCTGCCCGGGCTCGATGCTTTCGATATCCATGAACACCGGCGCGCCGGGCAGATGCCGGGCGATGTGGTGTTTCAGCGAAACGGCGGCCCAGTTGGTGTCGATGCGGCGGTAAGAGATGAAGATGCCGGTGGGATCGGGCATGTGCGGGTACCAATGACTGTTTTTTCTACTGGTAGCGGAAAGGCAATGCAGAGTTGAAGAGAATCTTGTCCCGGTGGGGCTATCCCCCTGTGTGGCTCATGTGGCGCGACATCTGGCCGTCGGGCTGTTGGCGGGAATAGTCGAAATCGTGGCCCTGGGGTTTCAGGCCGACGGCGTTGTGGATGGCCTCGATCAGGGGCGCGTCGGTGGCGGGGTGGTCGCGCAGGGGCGCGCGCAGGTCGGCCATGTCTTCCTGGCCGAGACACAGGTAGAGCTCTCCGGTGCAGGTCAGGCGGACGCGGTTGCAGGTCTCGCAGAAATTGTGCGACAGCGGCGTGATGAAGCCGATCTGCTGGCCGGTCTCTTGCAGGCGCACATAACGCGCCGGGCCGCCGGTGCGGTGGTCAAGCTCTGTGACGGTGTAGCGGGTGGCGAGCTGGGTGCGCACGTCCGAGAGCGGCCAGTACTGGCCGATGCGGTCGGTCTCTCCCATGTCGCCCATGGGCATGACCTCTATCCAGGTGAGATCCATGTCTTCGCGGGCGCACCATTCGGTGAGGCTGAACAGCTCGTCCTCGTTGAAGCCCTGCAGTGCCACGGCGTTGATCTTGACACGCAGGCCGGCGGCGCGGGCGGCGTCGATGCCGCGCAATACCTGGGGCAGGCGGCCCCAGCGGGTGACGCGAGCGAACTTGGCCTGATCCAGCGTGTCGAGCGACACGTTCACCCGGCGCAATCCGGCGGCGTAGAGCTGGGGGGCGAAGCGGGTCAGCTGGCTGCCGTTGGTGGTCAGCGTCAGTTCCTTCAGGGCGCCACTGTCGAGGTGCCGGGTCATGGCGTTGAAGAAGGTCATGATGCCCTTGCGGACCAGCGGTTCGCCACCGGTGATGCGCAGTTTCTCGACCCCGAGATCGATGAACGTGCTGCACATGCGGTCGAGCTCTTCCAGGGTCAGCAGGTCGCGCCTGGGCAGGAAGGTCATGTCCTCGGACATGCAGTAGACGCAGCGGAAATCGCAGCGGTCGGTGACCGAGACGCGCAGGTAGGTGACGGCGCGGGCGAAGGGGTCGATGAGCTGCGGTGCCATTGGGCCTTTCTAGGACCGGCGGAAGAGCGCCGCAAGCGGTTCCGGGGCGTTGAACGGGGGATGGAATGGGCATAACGTCTTTAGTCATGAGATATTTAATTTCAGGGGCGCTGGTGGTGGCGCTGGCGGGTTGCGCGGGCCAGAATTTCGGGTTCCTGCAGAAACCGGGCGGCAACAGGGGCGCGCCGGAGCAGGATGCGCGGCTGGCCCCGGTGACGGAGAGCAGCCCCTTCATCGGCGGCATCGAGGTGCCGGACGAGGATGCGCGCACGGTCGAGGAATACGACACCACCACGCCCGAGCTCCGGGCGGCGGCGCTGGAGACGCCGGAGGCGGGCGAGGGCGGACGGCTGGGCGCCACCATCGGATCGCTGGGCGATCCGACCGAGCCGGGGTTCTGGGTGAAGACGCCACTGGTGAGCGAGCCGGTGGCGGGGCGCGTGCTCTACACCGGCAGCGGGCGCACCGTGCAGGTGCAGCTGTTGCCGAGCGGCGGTGCGCCGGGCAGCGGCAGCCAGGTTTCGCTGGCGGCGATGCGGCTGCTGGATGCGCCCTTGGCGGGGCTGCCGGAGCTGGAGATCTTTAACAACTGATCGGTCCCTGAGGCGGCCGCTTGCAAAATGAGTGCGCTTTGCGCACGCGTTTATTCTCTCCACCCCAGCCTTCGGCTAGGGTGGAGCCTGCCGCGTGTGGCCGGTGTGGCCGCGCCGAAGCCGGTGGTGCGTGAGATTGAGGGCGGGCGGTTGCCGTTGCGCGCGCCTCGCCGGTCGGCCTATTTCAGGTACTTGCCCGCCTCGCGGCGGGCTAAGGGTTTCAGGCGCGGGCCGTATGTGTCGAGAAAGGTGCGGGCGCGGGGCGCGTCGTGTTTGCTGAGGTCGCGGACCCACCAGGCGACGGCTTTCTGGATGAACCATTCGTGGTCGTCGACGTAACCGGCAGCCCAGCCGAGGATGCGGTCGCGGGCCTGTTCCTCGGTCGGTTTCGGGTGGTTCTGGCGTGTCCAGGGCAGGGTCATCACCAGCGCTGCGCGGCGGGTCCACATATGCGCGCTGGTGGTCCAGGTCTCGACCTCGTCGAGGCGTGCTGGATCGGCGCTGAGGCGCCGCTGACCGGCCATGCTGGCGTGGTCGGCCACGGCCCAGGCGTCGAACGTGGGCACCCACGAGACGATGAGCCGCCAGGCGGCGCTGTCGTCGGGGCGGATGCGGGCCTGGGTCAGCAGTTTGGCGGCGGCGACGCGGGCCTCGTGGATATCGCTGTGCCACAGACCGGCGGCCAGCGACAGGCGGTCGTCGAGGGTGAGCTGTTGCCGCCATGTCCTTGCGGCCGCGTCGATATCCGGGTTCGCGACCCCGAGATAGGCGCGCGGTACCTTGTGATAGCGCGCCATCTCTTCCGCCTTGCCGACCTGGGCATGGGCGCGGAGCGCCTCGATGGCGTCGTGGGGGGTCATGGGGTCTCGAAAAGGCCGGTGGGGGCGCCATCGAGCGTGGTGAGGTTTTTCTCTTCCTGAAAGGCGCGCAGGCCCTTGGCGCCCTTGTCGTTGGCCCATGTGTCGAGCGTGTCGCGGTGGCCCCGATGGTCGAAGAACGGCACCGAATAGCCGCAGGAAGTCTGCACCAGGTCGATATCCATGTCAAAGATCTGCCGGGCGCCGGGATGGGCGGGGAAATGCGCGTATAGCGGGCCCCAGTCCGTATCGCGGGGATGCACGGGCCGGGCGCTGCCATAGGCGCGCAGGATCATCGGCTTCGCAGTGAAGCTGCACCACATCAGCGTGATGCGGTTCGATTGCAGCAGGTGGCCCGCGGTCTCGTTGCCGCTGCCGGTGAGGTTCAGCCACAGGATGCGGGTTGGCCCGAGCACGCGCAGGCTGTCCATGCCCTTGGGCGACAGGTTGACCCGGCCTTGGGCCGCGGCGGTGGCGGTGAAATAGATGTGCTGGGCTTCAATGAAGCCCTGCAGGCGCTTGTCGAGGCAGGGAAATTGTTTTGCCATGGGCTATTCCACCGTGACCGATTTTGCCAGATTGCGGGGCTGGTCGATATCCGTGCCCTTGGCTATCGCGGCGTGATAGGCCAGAAGCTGCGCCGGGATGGCATAGAGGATCGGGGCCAGAAAATCGGGGATATCGGGCATCACCAGCGTGTTCCAGGTGCCCTGGCCGGCGGTCCGGGCTCCATCAGCGTCGGTGATCAGCAGCACCTTGCCGTCGCGGGCCATGACTTCTTGCATGTTGCTGACGGTCTTGTCGAACAGCGCGTCGCTGGGCGCCAACACGATCACCGGCACGGTCTTGTCCACCAATGCGATGGGCCCGTGTTTCAGTTCGCCCGATGCATAACCTTCGGCGTGTATATAGCTGATTTCCTTTAGTTTCAGCGCGCCCTCCAGGGCCAGCGGATACATCGCGCCGCGGCCCAGGAACAGCACGTCCTGCGCCGTGGCGACACCCTTGGCCGCCGCCGCGATGGCGTCGGCGCGGTCGAGCGCGAGGTTCAGCAGACCGGGCAGGCCGCGCAGGGCCGAAAGGTGGTCTTGCAGCGCATCGTCGTCCAGATGGCCGCGGTCGGTGGCGGCCTTGAGCGCCAGCACCGCCAGCACCGCCAGCTTGCAGGTGAAGGCCTTGGTCGAGGCGACGCCGATCTCGGCGCCGGCGTGGATCGGCAGGTTCAGATCGGCCTCGCGGGCAATCGAGCTGGTCTCGACATTGGTCAGGGCCAGCACCTGCGACCTGTCCTTGCAATAGCGCAGTGCGGCCAGCGTGTCGGCGGTCTCTCCGGACTGGCTGAGAAACAGCGTCAGGGTGCGCGGCGGGATCGGCGGTTCGCGGTAGCGGAACTCGCTGGCGATATCGATGTCGACGGGCAGGCCCGCGAGCTGTTCGAACCAGTATTTCGACGTGAAACCAGCCAGATAGGCGGTGCCGCAGGCGATGATTGATACCCGGTCGAAGGCGCTGAAATCGAGGCTGTCGGGTAGCGCGAACCCGGCGCCGTCGGCGCTGAGATAACCGGTCACGGCCTCGCCCACCACGGTGGGCTGTTGGGCGATTTCCTTGGCCATGAAGTGTTTGTGACCGCCCTTGTCCATAGCGGCAGTGTCGATGCGGATGGTCTCTATGGGCCGGTTGGCACGGCGGGCCTCGCGGTCGATGATCTCTAGGCTGTTGCGGGTCAGCACGGCCCAGTCGCCCTCATTGAGATAGGTGATGCGGTTGGTGAGCGGCGCCAGCGCGATGGCGTCGGAGCCGACGAACATCTCGCCTTGCCCGTGGCCGATGGCCAGCGGAGAACCCTTGCGGGCAGCGATCAGCAGGTCGTCTTCACCGTCGAACAGAAAGCACAAGGCAAAGGCGCCTTCGAGCCTGGCGATGGTCTGCTCGGCGGCGTCACGGGGGGCAAGGCCCTGTTTGAGAAAGCTTTCGGCCAGTGCCACGATGGTTTCGGTGTCGGTCTCGGTCCGGAACTCGGCGCCGCCGGCTTGCAGTTCGGTGCGCAGGGCGCGGAAGTTCTCGATGATGCCGTTATGCACAACAGCGACGGGACCGGCGCGGTGCGGGTGGGCGTTGTCGACCGTGGGTGCGCCGTGGGTGGCCCAACGGGTGTGACCGATGCCGGACTTGCCGGGCAGCGGGTCATGCACCAGCAGGTCAGAGAGGTTGACCAGCTTGCCCACGGCGCGGCGGCGGTTGAGCCGGCGGGTGGCGTCGATAGTGGCGATGCCGGCGCTGTCATAGCCGCGGTATTCCAGCCGCTTCAGCGCCTCGACCATGATGGGCGCCACTTCGTGCTGCCCGAGAACTCCAATAATTCCGCACATTTACCTAACCCTTTTGACGCTTTGCCTTGGCTCTTTTATACATCTGCATCAGGCGCCGTGCGGCACCTGGCCGGATATCCTGTTCGGTGCGCCCCAGCGCCAGCGCGCCGTCGGGGACGTCGCGGGTGATCACCGAACCGCTGGCGGTCATCGCCTCGTCACCGACCCTGACCGGCGCCACCAGCATGGTATCAGAGCCGATGAAGGCGCGGGCGCCGATTTCCGTGCGGAATTTCTCGACCCCGTTATAGTTGCAGGTGACGGTGCCGGCGCCGACATTCGCCGCCGCGCCGACGCTGGCGTCGCCTACATAGGACAGGTGGTTGACCTTGGCGCCTTCGCCCAGCTCTGCATTCTTGATTTCCACGAAATTTCCGACCTTTGCACCGTTGCCCAGCTCTGCCCCGGGGCGCAGGCGGGCGTAGGGGCCGACCACGGCGCCGGCGCTGACATGGGCGCCTTCGAGATGCGAAAAGGCGCGGATCTTGGCGCCGGTTTCCACCGTCACGCCGGGGGCGAAGACCACGTTGGGCTCTACCACCGCGTCGCGTCCAAGCTGGGTGTCGAAGGCGAAATGCACCGTGTCGGGCGCCATCAGGGCGACGCCGTTTTCCAGCGCCGCGGCGCGTGCTTTGGCCTGAAACATAGCCTCGGCGCGGGCCAGTTCGGCGCGGGTGTTGATGCCCAGCGTTTCTGCCTCGTCACAGGTGACGGCGGTGGCCGAGAGCCCGCGGGCGCGGGCCTGACCGACGATGTCGGTCAGATAGAACTCGCCGCTGGCATTGTCGGGGCTCAGCGCCTTGCACAGGTCAAAGAGCGTCGCGGCATCGGCCATGACAACCCCGCTGTTACAAAGCGTTAGCTTGCGTTCCTCATCGGTGGCGTCCTTGAATTCGACGATGCGGGCCAGCGCGTCGCCCTGCATCACCAGACGCCCGTAGCGGCCCGGATCGGCGGCCTCGAACCCCAGGATCACGACATCATGTCCGGCGCGGCGGGCATCGGCCATGCCGGCCAGCGTTTCGCCGCTGATGAAGGGCGTGTCGCCATACAGCACCACCGCGTCGCCGCCAAAGCCCTCCAGCGCCGGTTCGGCCTGAAGCACGGCGTGGCCGGTACCAAGCTGTTCGGCTTGCAGCGCGATATCTGCGTCGAGCCCCAGCTTTTCGGCCGCCTTTGCGACGGCGTCAGAGCCGTGGCCGGTGACCAGCACCACGCGGTCGGGGTCCAGCGCTTGCCCCGACAGCACCGCATGGGCGAAAAGCGGGGCCTGCCCCAAGGGGTGCAGAACCTTGGGCAGGTCGGATTTCATCCGCGTGCCCTGTCCCGCAGCAAGTACGATCAATGCGGTTTTCATGCGCTGCCTGCAATTTCTGCCAAATCCCGGTTGCCGCCGTAATAGCGGAGCCCGCAAAAGCTGCAAGCCCAGGGGCTATCAAATCAGGTGTCGGCAGATTACAGCAGGTGGCGGAATAGTGCCAAAAGGGGTCGCGATGCGGACGGTGATTTTTGATCTGGACGGTACGCTGGCCGACACCAGTGGTGACATGATTGCGGCGGCGAATGCCTGTTTTCGCGGGCTGGGGCATGGCGACATGCTGGATCCGGGCGCCGATCAGGCCACCGCGTTTCGCGGCGGGCGGGCGATGCTGCGGCTGGGGTTTCAGCGGCTGGGGGTCTTGTCGCAGGACGCGGTCGAAGATCAGTTCCCCGCGATGCTGGCCCATTATGAGGCGCATCTTGACGTGTTTTCAGTGCTTTACCCCGGGGTGGTGTCGGCAGTCGAGGGGCTGGCGGGCGTTGGCTATCGGGTCGGTATCTGCACCAACAAGCCCCAGGCGATGGCCGAAGAGTTGTTGCGGCGGCTGGGGGTGCGGGATCTTTTCGGCTCGTTGATCGGGGCCGACACGTTGCCGGTGCGCAAGCCTGATCCGGCACCTTTCGTGGCGGCGGTAGAGCGCGCGGGGGGTGCGGTCTCGGCCTCGCTGCTGGTGGGCGATACGGTGACCGACCGCGAAACGGCGCGCGCCGCCGGGGTGCCCTGCGTTATGGTCGCCTTCGGCCCCGAGGGGCACGGCGTGGCCGCATTGCAGCCCGAGGCGCTGCTGGAGGATTATGCCGATCTGGCGGCGGTGGTGGCCGGGCTGATCGGCTGAACCAACAGCTTTGCCAGCGGGGTCAGGCCCCGTCGCGGCAGTTCATGCAGCGCGGTTTCGATGGCGTCGGCGCGCAGTTTGCCGATCACCGGGTCGGCCAGGGCGTGGAACTTGTCGCGGAACTCTGCCTCGGTCGGCGGTGCCTGCGCGTCCCACTGCGGCGTGACCCAGCCGCTTTGCAAACTTGTGCCATCGCGCAGGGTCAGGTTGACCCGGGCCAGCCGCCCGGCGGGGAAGTTGGCGTTGGCCTCGTCGTCCTCGTGCATCGTCGTGGCGCGGGAAAGGCGCAGGGTTTCAGGGTCTTGCAGCGCGTCATCGGCGATGTCGGCGGCGCTTATGCCGCCGCGGACCAAAGCCACGGCGACCGGGAATGAGGTAGAGTATTGCGCCTCTTCGGTGCTTTGGGGTTCGCTGGCGGCAAGCCGTGTGGCCTGGTGGAAGGTGTGAACCTCGATTGCGGCGATGTCACCGGGGGCAAGGTTGTGGCTGTCGCGCAGGGCGAGAGCGGCGACGACGGGGGCCTGGGCCCAGCGGCAGACCGGGTAGGGTTTGAAATACTGTTCGGCGATCAGCCAGCGTTGCCCCAGATCGGCCCAAAGCTCTGGCGGGTCGCTGATGGTCAGCGCCGGCGCGCCGGTAAAGCCGTCGCGGGCCAGCAGAGCCGCCGAGACGCCCGCCATAGCGCCCCAGCCGGAGCCGTCCTTGAGCATGGTCGGGTGGTCGATGCAGCGCATCATCTGGCTGCGCGGCCCGTGATATTCGGCGATGCCCAGCGCGTGGGCCGTCTGGTCGGGGTTCAGCCGCAGCAGCCGGGCTCCGGCGGCGGCGGCGGCCACGGCGATCCAGGCGCCAGAGGTGTGATAGTCGGGCGTGGTGGCATGCAGCGCCGGGCCGAGGCGGCTGCCCAGTTCATAGCCCATGGCGATGGTGGTCAGAAATTCGCTGCCCTCGGTGGTGCCGGTTTCCAGCGCCATGGCCAGCGCGGCGGGGAATAGACCACAGCCCACATGGCCCGTGGCCGGGTTGTAACCGTCATGACCGTCGAGCGCGTCGATGCTCATGCCCGCGGCCAGTGCCAGACCGGCGGCGCTGGTGGCGCGACCGTCGAACAACAGCGCCTGGCGGCCGCCGAACTGGCTGGCGGCGTGGCCACGGATGGCGTGGCTCAGCCGCGTGGTGTGGCCGCCGATGGCGATGCCGGTCAGGTCGAGCAGGCACATTTCGGTGCGCTGGCGGATCGGGGCGGGCAGGTCGTCCCAGCGCAGGGCGTGAATGTAGTCGAGTGTGTCCATGGGGCCAGTGTGGCGCAGCCCGTGGCGCGTGACCTGCAGGTTTGCGACATGCGGCAATATCGCGGGCGACATTGACGAATGCGTCCTGCACCCGCAGTCTTTGCCCATGAGCGAGAGATTCACCGGCAGTTTCACCCAGCAGGAGCCGATTCCCGAGGCCGGGATAGAGGCGGCGACAGAGATGTTGCGCCACGGGCGGCTGCACCGGTACAACCTGACGCCCGGCGAGGTGGGCGCGGTGGCGCTGCTGGAGCAGGAGTTCGCCGATTTCGTCGGCGCGCGGTTTTGCCTGGCGGTCACCTCGGGCGGCTACGCCATGGCCACGGCGATGCGGGCGGCGGGGGTTGCGCCGGGCGACCGGGTGCTGACCAATGCGTTCACGCTGGCCCCGGTGCCGGGGGCCATTGCCGGGGTTGGCGCGGTACCGGTCTTTGTCGAGGTGACCGATGCCCTGACCATCGATACCGACGATCTGGCTGCCAGGGCCGGGGGCGCGAAATGGCTGCTGCTGAGTCACATGCGCGGGCATATCTGCGACATGGACCGGCTGATGCGGGCCTGTGCCGACGCGGGCGTCACGGTGATCGAGGATTGTGCCCACACCATGGGCGGGGCCTGGGCGGGCGTGGCCTCTGGCCGTCATGGGGCGGCGGCCTGTTATTCGACGCAGACCTACAAGCATCTCAACTCCGGCGAAGGCGGATTTCTGGTGACCGATGATGCCGATCTGGCGGCGCACGCGGTGATGCTGTCGGGGTCATATATGCTCTACCAGCGCAACGGCGCGGTGCCGGGGCCCGAGGCGTTCGAGAAAGTCCGGTATGAGACACCCAACATGTCGGGCCGCATGGACGCCCTGCGTGCGGCGATCCTGCGGCCGCAGCTTGCCGGCCTGACGGCGCAATGCGAGCGCTGGAACCAACGCTACCGGGTCCTCGAGGCGGGGCTGCGAGGCACGCCCGGCCTGCAGGTGATCGAGCGGCCCGGCGACGAGGCGTTTGTCGGCTCGTCGATACAGTTTCTGTTGCCGGGCTGGCAGGGCGGCGCCGTCGAGAAGGTTCTGGCGCGCTGCCTGGCGCGCGGGGTAGAGCTGAAATGGTTCGGCGCGGCGGAACCGGCGGGGTTCACCTCGCGCCATGACAGCTGGCGCTATGCGCCGGCCCAGCACCTGCCGCAGACCGATATGGTGCTGGCCGGGCTGCTGGACATGCGCATCCCGCTGACCTTTTCGCTGGACGATTGCGTACTGATCGCCCGGATCATCAGGGCCGAGGTGTCGGCGGTTTGGCAGGGAGTGGCAGCATGACGGACTGGGCCAAAGGTGCCGCCTGGATGGCGGGAGAGATAGTGCCGGTCGCCGAGGCGAAGATCGGCGTGACGGATTGGGGGCTGACCCATTCGGACGTGATCTATGACGTGGTGACGACGCACAAGGGCGGGTTTTTCCGGCTGGAGGACCATCTGGAGCGCTTTGAGGTGTCGATGGTTTCGGGCCGGTTCGATGTGGGCATGGACCGGGCGGCGATGAGCGACGCCCTGACGTCGATGGTGGCGCGGTCGGGGCTGCGCGATACCTATTGCTCCATGGTGGCAGCACGCGGGGTGCCGATGATCCCGGGCAGCCGCGACCCGCTCGAATGCGTCTGTCATTTCTACGCCTGGGTAGTGCCTTATGTTCATGTGATCCGGCCAGAGATCGTGGCCCAAGGCGCGTCGGTCTGGGTGGCGAAAGACGTGCGGCGCATCCCGGCCGACTGCGTCAACTCGCGAGCCAAGAACTATCAGTGGGGAGATTTCACCGCCGGTCTGTTCGAGGCCAAGGAGGCGGGGTTCGAAACCGTGGTGCTGCTGGACCATGCGGGCAACGTGACCGAGGGGCCGGGGTTCAACCTGTTCGCCGTCTCGGGCGGAAAGGTGGTCACCGCGGATCTGGGCGTTCTGGAAGGCATCACGCGGCGCACGGTTCTGCAGATATGCGCCGAGATCGGGGTGGCCGCAGAGGTGCGGGCGCTGCCAGTGGCCGAGTTGATGCAGGCCGACGAGGTTTTCCTGTCCAGTTCCGGTGGCGGCGTGCTGCCCATCGTGCGGGTGGACGACCGGATTTACGGCAACGGTGTGCCGGGTCCGGTGGCCGAGCGGCTGTCGGCGCTCTACTGGGACTGGACCCGCCGGGCGGCGCTGCGGACCGAGATCCCCTACGACTGAGAACCCGGAAAACCCGGATGGATAGCGGCCTCGCGTGACCTCTCGAAATGATATCGGCTATTCATCAATGGGTTAGCCGGATGGGTGCGGAAATGTGGTACGGGATGCGACGGGTGAGCCGGGAACCGGGCCCTTGAGGGTTCACTTTGATAGCGCTTCGCAACCGGCACGCTGCACCCAACAACGAACGAAGGCCGAATATGCTTGAAAAGACAGATTCTCCGTCAGTAACCTTGATGAAGGCACGCCAAATGCGGAGCGCCGGGCAAGTTCTTGAGTTTGAGGAAGAATGAAAACCAATTGGCTTAAATCAATGTTTGGCTCTTCCAGGCATCAACCGCAAAATACCTCAGCGAAATCTGTTGAACCGACAACAAAAGAAATGCAGGCTGCACTCTCTCGGCTGGATGGACTGGTTGCACTTGCAATCTTTGGCGAAATTGGTGGCGTCAAACCCCAAAAGGAAACCCGTGCCAAGAGCTGGTGGGGCGGTAACTTCCTTGGTGCTGAAGACGAAGACGCTCCCATTTGCAAGAAGTCGGAACGATCTATCCCGGATTATTCACCGGAAGTCGCCAAAAGACTCTCTGAGCTGTGGTAAGATGATGTTATCATGGCAATATTCGGTTTGGCCACGGGTTCCAGCGCCGGACAAAAAATGTCCGGGGGCAAACTGGGTTTTCTCAATGAAAACAGGACGCACTGGGAGTTCTCCGGCTCTGATGAATAGTCCGGGCTAAACTATTGACCGCTCGCGCTCAGATTGCACGTGACAACAACCACCGTTTAAAGCAAACTGCGCATAAGCAATACGGATCTTATCACCATGATTTCAGCCACTCATTCATTCAAGCCAAAATTTAGCAAACCCATGGCGTCACCAGTGGGTGATGGAACTGTGGAAATTCCACTTAATATTGTAGACGATATCACAGAAGAGGTCCTCTCAAATAGGCCGCTGATTGATTTGATGCGTCGCTATGTAAGAGATGTCAGATCAACTGTTTCATCAGCGACCGAAGAAGAAGACATTGCAATGCGCAAACAAATTTTTCCGTATTTCCAAGAACGGCTAAGAAAGATGGGGAAAGAGTACAGCCTGTTTTCGGCAGATGTTACCGAAAATATCTTTCAAAAAATTGAACTCGGGGAAATTTGAAATGAACGAAGTTCTTGTTCCCCTACCCCCAGCCTACAACTTGTCTGAAGGAACACTGCTACTCGACGCCAATGTCGTCATCAACTTTTTGAATTCCGATCCAACGGGAAGCACCCTGAATTTGCTTTTGTCATCTAGTGCAAGTCAAATTGTCATTAGCTCAACGGTAGATGAAGAAATTCAGAATAACGTTAGCGGAACCAAATATGCCGTTTACTCCGCATGGGCATACAACAATTATTATGGAGCAGGTGGGAAGGTGCGCCCTTGGCCAACAGATCGGCCCGCTGGCAATGGTGGCGGTGAACTAAGCATTGTAGACATTATCAACGAGGATTTCGTAGGCGGACCTTATATTGTGGGATCAGGCGATTCCGGCGATGACAATCCGGACCTAGATTACCTAAGCCAGCTACCCAGTAATGTGCCTGTTCTGAGTTCTGTTGGCGTTGCAAATGCTATGCTAATCAGTGGCGACATTAGCTTCGCTCGTTATGAAGCCTTGATTGCTCAAATTGCTGTAGTCGCACCGTCGGAATTGGTTTCTGGTGATAATCCGATGGTTTATTTGCCCGGAATGAAAGTAGTTATTGACGGTGTTGAAATAGAATTTAGGGCCAACCTTGGCGTTATTGTCAACGGAGAACCTTTAGGCCCCGGAGGACGTTTTTCAATTCACCCACAGAATGGTTTGGAGATAATCGAGAATAATAGTTGCTTCGGTCCCGAAGCCTCTATTTCCATGTGGCCACTTGATCCTGAGTTCGCGCCTGATCCGAAGAACCCGTTCAAGCAGTACGACCAAGACGCCGTGCGGGCCAAAATCTGGAAGAAGCCAATCCACAAAATTAGTGTCGGGGATTGGGTCGTGTCGCATGACAAAAACGGCAACATGGTTCCGGGTTATGTCCCCCGCACGATGATCAACGATGCTAAAATCCTGCTGGATTTCCACGGCACCCGCGTCACCCCCGGCCACGTCTACTACCGCCCGGACAGCAAACGCGCCGACAAATACGAGACCCTGATCGACGTGCTGCGCGACGACGGCATGATCGAAGATCGCGACGGGGTGAAACTGCGCGCCGCAACCTATGCGCCAGTTGACGGCCCTCTTGATTGGTTTGTCCAAGCCGTGACGGGAACGCTCAGACCGGACGGCGGTGTCGATATCAAAGAACAGGGCCGCATCCGTCTTGGGACACGGTTCATTGTTAGCAACGACAAAGGCCGCAAGGATTACAGCGTTGCCGACCTGATCGAGGCAGGCGGCGGCGTTGTCGGTGACGACGAGCTGATCCGTGTGGGCGATGGCCCCGGCATCCCTTTCCATTGGGATTTTGGCGATACGCTGCCCAAGCCTGAAGATTTTGTGCTCGCAGCGTCCGGCACAACGCTTGAGGACATCTACAAGGCCGCTGAGTGGGAAGACCAAGGCCCGCGCCTGCCCGCGCCGATGGTGCTGGGTCGTGGCCCCGTGCAACCGCTCAAAGGCGTTGCGTTATCAGCCATGCCCCGCAATGAGCTACTCGACATGGCACACGCGCCCATGGCCGCGCTGAACCGGAAGCAGCGCAAGGCGATGGAAGCCAAACAACGCAAAGCAACAAAGCGAGCACGTGGAGCACGTGTGCAGTGACCGAAATCCAGAAAAAGGTAACAGAGTTTAGACCCAAAGTTCCGACATCGGACGAGTTCACAAGAACCATGGGGCAAGTGTGCTGGCTCATGACGTTGTCCAAGGACCACCGCGACAAGCCAATCTCCCTGATCGAGGCCCATGTTTCGGCTCCGCTGATGTTGAAGCAGGTGCGGGTTTTCACCAAAGGCAAACAACCGCTTGCCGCTGTACTCTGGGCCTATGTTTCGCCCGAGGTGAAGGCCAAGCTGGATACGGGCACGCATGTCATGTCACTTCAGGACTGGCGATCCGGCCCCGAGGTGGTGGTGGTGGATTGCATCTCTCCGCTAGTGGACGGACAAATGTTTGTCAAAGAATTCATGGCGCAGGTTCAGTCCGCGCAAGCCAAGCAAAAGTAGATTTCCCGACACAAAGGTTTATCAGTAATGTCGACCCAATGCAATGTTGCCTCGCACGCGTTTCACGCGAGCGCTATTTTGAACAACCTGAGCGCGACGGCTTCTCTGCCGAATGCAGACATTTTCGGTAACGAAGACATAACCCCAAGCGCGCATCGCGTTTACAATTTCGAAGTCGCAAGGCATCACACTTATGTCGCGGACGAGGTCCGGGTACATAACACTTCCGTGCTGAGCTTCCTCAACCCACAGCAGGTCGCGAACATTGTTCCAGGCAGTCTGGCAGATCAAAACGGAGATGGCAGTTTCGACTATGTCGAGATCGACAACGGTTTGAGCGGTCTCGGGGCGTCCGGCAGCACAATCTACAAGATGGAGACCGTCAACGGTCAGCTAGTTGGCCGCGCCTATGTCACTCATGCAAATGAGTTGGGCCAATTGGTGCAGAGCCAGTTTCTTCTCGATGAGAACGGCCAGATCATTGAAGGCTCTCTACAACAAATCGTTCTGACCGGCGCGGAGTTCGGTGAAAGAGCAGGCCAACTGGTCACACCGTTCATTACGGCGGCAATCCTGGGGGATGATGCGTCAATCTTCGAGCGCTTCGCTGCGGACACGATCATTGGCACATTCGTCCAAAATGCCTTCGAGTTCGTAGGCGGCGCAATCCACGACCAAATTGTGTCGGGCGGGCTACAGAACAACACGTTGGATGACATTGCCAGCATTACGTTTGCCGACTTTGGCGATAACTTGATTGAGAACGGCATCGACAACGCCCAAGGGTTGTTGTCGCAGTGGATCATGGCCGAGGTCTTTGAAGGCCTGAACACCGACACCTTTGGCGGCAATCTGGCCTACCTTCTGGCCAATCAGGGTGTGAACTACATCCTTGATCTGACGGTTCACGAATTGGCAACCGATGTGTTGGGTCTGACGGATGCGCGGATCGACGCCTGGGGTCTGAACGCACCACAGTTTGATCAGCTCTTTTCCGGTGCGAACCTGCTGAATCTGGTGTTCAAAGCAGCGATAGGAACAATCCTACCCGACCTGGAATCTACGGAGGCCCAAATTGGCTCCGGGCTGATCACAATCGGCCTGGACGTCTTCCTTGGGATAACCGGCATCTGGGGATCGGTCATAGGCTACGTTGGCGGACTGATCCTAGACCTAATCTTCGACGAAGACCCCCAAGCGTTCACGGACGTCGTATTTAGGCCTATATCTGGCAGACTTCAAACAGCCGCGACCGACTCCGAAGATGGTGGTACAGCCGCTGTCGCTCGTAGTGCCGCCGAGGCGTATGTTGACTTCGTCAATGGACTGTTAGACAGGGCACAATCGTCGTCCAACAATCTCGGCAATCTCGCGCAGACCATGAATCTGGTCTTCGGCCACTACGAAGAACATTTCCGGAATGGCGATGGCCAAAATTACGCGACGATCCAGCAAGCTGTTACGGAGCGGATTGTCGATACCCTGCAACAGCTCCAGCTAAACGACGGGGATGTAAATTTCGCCACCGCCATTGCATACATCGCGAACAACTCCAGTTCTGGAACCGCAGAAGAAATCCTCAATGAATTCTCCATGCGCGCGCAGGTGGCCGCTGACTATCAGGCTTACCTGGAGAACAAAGAGTCCTACGACGCCCTGATTGCCGCCGATCCTAGCAGCGCCTTCGCTGCCGGTTGGGCCACGACATTCCTGCTCGCCCGTGAATACGGATATGCCGAAGACTTCAGTGTGACCGGTGATGCGGTGGGAGGCACGCACATCACCTC
>JAAELR010000323.1 GCA_024226455.1 Paracoccaceae bacterium | reverse complement strand
ACTATACTCCCACGCCCGAATTGACCTGACGATTTTCGGTCCTCCGATTCACTTGGCCGCATGGCCAGACGCGATAGAACATGCACGATCTGAGCATGAAGCAGCAGCATAGAACAGTTTGCCTAACAGACGAGCAACGCACGGCGCTTGCGAACATTTGCCGCCGCCGCAAGGTTGATGCGCTTGTTTGGAAACGTGCCCGTGCGTTTGTGCTTCTGGATGCAGGCTATGATGCAAAGCTTGTCTGCGAGATACTGGATATTGGCCCAACAGTTTTGACGGAATGGCGGTTCGCCTTTGCTGGAGCAGGGTTGTCGTTTTTCGGTCTGAAGGACTACAGCCAGCGCCAGGGACACTTGTCCGTGGAACAAGAACGGGTTCTGAAAGCCCATTTCACTGAACATCCGGCACGGAACGTAGATGAGGTCTGTGCTAATGTTCTGGCGGAATATGGTCAGAGCTACAGCCCTTCGGGTGCCGCCAAGCTGATGCGCCGTCTGGGGTTCGAGTACAAGAAGCCACAATTGCTGCCCGCGCAGGCCGATGAAGCCAAACAGGCGGCGTTAATTGCCCAATATGAGGCCCTGATGACTGGGTTGGGGGCAAATGAGATGGTTGTCTTCTCGGACGCAGTCCACCCTGAGCACCAGAGCCGCCCCGCCCATAGCTGGTTTCCCAAGGGTCAAAAGACGGCCCTTAAGGCAACATCAGGACGCAAGCGGCTCAACATTCAGGGTGCGCTTGATCTTGAAACCTTCCAGTTCACCTTCGTGGAAGGTGAGAAGATCAATGCCCAGACAACGCTGCAGATGCTGGAAAAGCTGGAGCGCAACAACCCAACCATGACTGCCATCCATGTCTTCGTGGACAATGCCCGCTATCATCACGCCAAGATACTCCAGCCATGGCTGGAAAGCTCTGACCGCCGGGTGAAGCTGCACTTTCTGCCGCCCTATGCCCCACATCTCAACCCAATCGAGCGCCTCTGGGGCGTCATGCACGATTGGGTCACCCACAATCACCACTACGCCACGTTCAATCAGTTCACGGAGGCCATTCTGGGGTTCTTCCGGAAAACCTTGCCCGACAAATGGCGCGAGTTCCGCGACACCGTTACGGATAACTTCCGCGTAGTATCGCACAAGGAATACAGGACAATCTGAACCAAAAGCTTCAGGTCAATTCAGGCGTTGGAGTATACCTTGGCGGTCGGTGAATCGCGCCGGGGTTGCTGAAAGTTCCAACTCGTGGGCAGGACAATGCCTCATGAGGAAGAAGACGAGGATGCATTCCCTCGAAATGTCCGGGCCTGCAATTCGCATGGTTTTGCAAAGAGGGTAGTGCCCCATGGGGTGGTGTGATTTGTTCTCCGGCTGGGTGTTGAGCCGGTCTATAGGGCGGCGATTTCGGCCGCGTCCATGGTTTGGCGAGATACCGACGACATTCGTGCGGCGTCTGATCTCCTTGTTCAACCGTTCCGGCCAGATCACCTTTCAAGGCATGAGTGTCGTGTACCGTGGGCTGACGATCCCAAAGCCACGCAGGTCATTGCTATCAGATCATTTCTTCATCCAATTGGCGCCCCAAGGTGGTCACCGAACTGACGAAAGCCTTCTGAGCCCTTCTTTCTGGTCGCGAAATCCGGGGGGGGCTCCGGGGGGCTGGCCCCCCGACCACGGGCGACCCGGCGAAGCCGCGGCGCAATACCTGCCCTCAGTCGTCGTCCCAGTGCATCTGGTGCATGAACCCGTGCACCGAGACCGGTCGATGCGCCTCTTCGATATCCGGCACCCGGATCAGAGCGGTGCAGAGCACCCCGAAAAGACACGCCCCGGCACAGATCGCGAAGGCCAGCGGAAAGTTCCCCATGTCACCCAGCACACCGCCCAGAAGCGGAAAGGCGATACCGCCCGCACCGTAGCTGAGGAACACCAGCGGATAGTTCTGCCCGACCCGGTCATTGCCGAACGTGTCGGCGGTGATCGCCGGGAACAGCGCGAAATTGCCACCGAAATTGAACCCGATCAGCGCCGCCATGACAAATAGCATCCATGGCGTGCCCGCCGCTTGCGTGAAGACCATCAAAAACGCCGCCTGCGACCCGGCCATGATGGCTAGGCTGAGCCTGCGGCCCAGCCAGTCGCTCAGCCAGCCCCAGACGATACGGCCCAGACCGTTGGCCAGCGAAAAGAACACCGCCATGGCGGTACCGGCTGCGGCACTGGCCTCTGCCAGCGACAGCCCGCCCGCCTGCAACGCCTGCATCGGGTAAAGCTTCATCAGCCCGATAGACATCAGCCCCGACCCCGCCGAAACCGCGAAGGTCAGGAAGATCAGGTAGAACTGCGGCGTTCTCAGCATCTCTGCCGTGGTGAAATTCTCGCGCCCCTTGTGACCCTCGTCCGCCGCGGCCGCCACCGCACCCGGCGGCGCCCAGCCCCTGGGCGGCATCCGCATCCAGATCGCACCCACCAGCATCAGCACCGCAAAGCCCGCCCCATAGGCGATGAACGTGCCGGAAAGTCCGATGCGCTCGATCAGGTGGCCCCAGGAGCCGGCCAGCTTGACCCAGCCCATGGCGCCAAAGCCGAACCCCGCCACCGCCAGCCCGGTGATCATGCCCTTGGCGTCGGGAAACCAGCGCATGCCGACGGCGATAGGCACCACATAAGCCAGCCCGATCCCGGCGCCTCCGATCAGCCCGACGCAAATCGCCACCACCGGAAAAGACGTGGCCCCCAGCAGCCCGGCCACCGCATAACCGCCACCCAGCGTGCCCGCACCGATCAACGCCAGCCTCTGCGGCCCCAGCGCCGCCAGCAGCCGCCCGGCAAAGACCATGGTGACCGCAAAGCTCGCCAGCCCCAGGGCGAACACGCCTTGCGTCTGCAGCTTGCTCCAGCCCGCCGCCTCGAGCGCGGGCGTGAAGACCGACCAGGCATAGATCGCCCCCAGCGCCAACTGTATCAGCACCGCTCCCAGCACCACCAACCACCGGTTGCTCACCGCGACTGTCTTGTCTGTCATCGCACGCCTCCCTTGCCTGGCGACAGGCTGCCCTGCCCGTGGCACAGACGATATGACTCAGATCAGACACCGGATTTCTGCGCGGGTAATGTCGCAAACCGGCCATCGTGACGCTTTCAGAGAAGATTGCCCGCCCTTGCCGCGGCCAAAGGGTACAAGGGAGACGCGGAATGCCGGATAGCGACTGGAAGATTGCGCTGGTGATGCGCACTACCGGCCCCGGTCGGCCGCGCGCGGCCGGCCGGGGCCGGGCTGATACTGCCGCCCTGACCCCGTCTGTGACCCAGAGAGCCCCGATATGACCGACCGTTTCCCCCTGATGACCGACCCATCCCCGCGCCGTTCCGGCCGCAGCGGCGGCCGCGCCGCCCGCAAGGCCGCCCGCGCCGCGCCGCTCAGTGACGAGATGCGCCCGGTGCGCGCCGGCATGTCGGGGGGGCAATACAAACCGCTCGACGATGCCGGTGTGCAGCGCATCCATCAAGCCGCGCTGCAATTGCTTGAAGAGGTGGGCCTGGCTGACGCGCCGCCGTCCGGCGTCGAGATCCTGACCGGCGCCGGCGCCGTGCTGGGCGAGGACGGCCGCCTGCGATTTGGGCGCGCTCTGGTCGAGGACATGGTACGCAAGGCCGCCAAGGGCATCACCCTGCCCGCCCGCGACCCGCGCCACGACCTGCAGCTTGGCAGCACCCGCGTGCATTACGGCACCGCCGGTGCCGCGGTCAGCATGGTTGATGCCGAGGGCCGCAACTTTCGCGATTCGACCGTGCAGGACCTGCACGACGCCGCCCGCATCGCCAACCGGCTGGATAACATCCACTTCCTGCAGCGGCCTATTGTGTGCCGCGACATTGCCGACAATCTCGAGATGGATCTCAACACCATCTATGCCGCCTGTTCCGGCACTACCAAACATGTGGGCACCAGCATTTCCGACCCCGCCTTCGTACCCGAAGCATTGCAGATGCTGCACATGATCGCCGGCGGCGAGGATGCCTGGCGCGCCCGGCCCTTCGTCAGCAATTCCGTCTGTTTCGTGGTGCCGCCGATGCGGTTCGCCTCCGAGGCCTGCGAGGTGATGGAGGCCTGCGTCCGAGGTGGCATGCCGGTGCTGCTGCTTTCCGCCGGCATGGCCGGCGCCACCGCGCCCTCGACCATCGCCGGCGCCATCACGCAAGCCGTGGCCGAGTGTCTTGCCGGTATCGTTTATGTCAACGCCATCGCGCCGGGTCATCCGGCGATCTTCGGAACCTGGCCCTTCGGACTGGATCTGCGCACCGGCGCCATGACCGTGGGCTCGGGCGAGCAGGCGCTGCTGACCGCCGGCTGCGCCCAGATGCATGCGTTCTACGGCATCCCCGGCGGCGCCACGGCGGGGGCGTCGGACGCCAAGCTGCCCGACATGCAGGCCGGGTGGGAGCAGATGTGCTCTGCCGTCATGGCCGGGCTTTCGGGGCTCAACATGGTCTACGAGGCGGCGGGCATGCATGCCTCGCTTTTGGGGTTCTGCCACGAATCGCTGATCCTGGGCGACGATATCATCGGCCAGGCCATGCGCTGCGTGCGCGGCATCGAGGTCGATGACGAGACGCTGGCGGTAGAGCAGATCCGCGAGGTTTGTCTGGGCGGCACCGGTCATTATCTGGGCACCGGCCAGACCCTGGCGCGGATGCAGGCCGACCACTTCTATCCCTGCCTCGGCGACCGGAGCAGCCCCAAGGAATGGGATGAGACCGGCAAGCCCGACTTGGTGGCCAAGGCGGTAGCCCGCAAGCAGGCGATCCTGGCCGAACCCAATGCCGCCCGGTTCGACCCGCTTCTGGACCGGGCGCTGCGCCAGAGGTTCCGGATACACCTGCCCAGCTGAATCCCGGGCTTTCCCTTTTCGCAGCCCGGGGCTATCACCCGGGCCCGCGGGAACCGAGGAGGGACCGGTATGGACGCAAGCACAATGCCGCTGCAACAGCTGCTGGGCCATCTCGACCGGCTGGCCAATGCCTCACTGCGGCTATGGGATCTGCCGCCCGGTGCGGCTACCCGGCTGATCAACGTGTCGGAAAACGCCACTTATCTGGTCGAGACGCCGGGCGGCTTCAGGGCGGTGCTGCGGGTTCACCGCGAGAATTACCACAGCCGCCGCGCCATCGAGTGCGAATTGGCCTGGATCGACGCGCTCGACCGCTCTGGCGCGGTGCCCGCGCCTGGGCATTTCGCCGGGCGCGACGGTCAGGCGATCCAGACCGCCGGTATCGAGGGGCTGGCCGAGCCGCGGCACATGGTTCTTTTTTGCTTCGTCGAGGGCCAGGCCCCAAATGAAACCGGCGATCTGGCGCCCGGTTTCGAGGAACTGGGCGGCATCGCCGCGCGGACGCATCTGCATTCGATCGGCTGGGCGCGGCCAGAGCCCTTCGAGCGGCTGGTCTGGGATATGGACCAGATCTTCGGCCCCGCCCCGACCTGGGGCAACTGGCGCGACGCACCCCAGGTAGACGCCCCTGTCCGGGCGGTTCTGGAGCGGGTCGAGCAAACCGTGCGCACCCGGTTGGAGGCGTTCGGACGCGGACCGGGCCGCTATGGGCTGATCCACGCCGACATGCGGCTGGCGAACCTGCTGACGGACGCGCGCGGCACCAGGCTGATCGATTTCGACGACAGCGGCTTTGGCTGGTTCCTATATGACTTCGCCGCCGCCATCAGCTTTATCGAGGACGACCCACGCATCCCCGACCTGAAAGCCGCCTGGCTGCGCGGCTATCGCCGGGTGCGTCCCCTGCCCGAGGCTGACGCAAGTGAGATCGACACCTTCGTGATGCTGCGGCGCATGGCGCTGCTGGCCTGGATCGGCAGCCATATCGAAGCTCCCGAGCCGCAGGCACTGGCCCCCTGTTTCGCCGCCACGACCGCCGCTCTGGGCCAGGATTACCTGGACCAGTTCGCGTGACCTGGTGGTGAGAATCAGACACTCGGCACCCGCCCAAGCACCCCCGAGCAACCGTCTTGCTAATTTCCGCGGTGTGGGACGAAGTGACCGTTCGAAGCCCTTAACTCAATGAGAGCATCGTCCGCGAGATCTCATTAGTCAACACTATCGAAGGACTATCAAGTAGACCAACAACACAATTGGTCCAATTGAAGCAAACCAGCCGACAACACTATACATGTCCCTCATACGATCAGCAAAATGCACTCTTTGCCCCTTACCATGAGTCAGTTTTGCCATCTGACCCACAGTTTTGGGATCTTGAGCCTTCGTTTGCATCTGGCCTGAATGGCTCTCAGGCCGCGTTTGAATAATGATACCAATGACCTGCAACTGATCTTTCGCTGTTTTTTT
>JAAELR010000322.1 GCA_024226455.1 Paracoccaceae bacterium | reverse complement strand
TCCATCAAAGCCCATTGTTCGTCACTGATCATGAATCGATCACTCAGCATTCAAGCCTCCCTTTTGGAAGCTTGAATCAGATATCAGCCAAAAGGGGAACCCTGAATATCAACAGGCCCTAGTTTCGAATTCGTCACCATCGCCGCCAGAAAACGCGTCCGCCCAAAGCCGACCGCCAACAACCCCAATATGCCCAAAAGACCAAGCATCGATACACCTCACATACTCGCCGCCCGCGGCACCGGTTTGACCGATATTGCTCCGGTATCTTGCCCGGTACCGTTTACCCTTCCGCTATCCTTAGTGTGTTTCGGATTTCAGGCAAATTTTGGCAAGTTTTAGGTGATTTCAACCCGGTTTCGGCGGCAATCGGGCGCCACGCCGCACATTGTTGACGGTGGGCGCGATAATTGATGCGCCCGCCCCGGGCTGTCTGCTATTGGCCCGATATCATCTCTGTGAATATGGCCATCGCACTGTCGCTGTCCCAGCGGGCGTCGCCGCGCAGGCGGGCGATTTCCATGCCGTCGGGGTCGAGGACCACGGTGATCGGCAGCGCCAGAATACCCATGTAGCGGGCCAGAGTCTGTTTCGGGTCGCGATAACCGACCAGTTCGTCGGCGACTACATTGTGCAAAAAGCGTTTGACGGCGGCGGGCTGGTTGCGCCCGGTCGCGATGGCCACGACCTCGAAATTCTCGCCGCCCAATTCTTTCTGCAGCCGGCTCAGCGATGGCATTTCCTTGCGGCAGGGGGCACACCAGGTGGCCCAGAAATTCAGTACGACGAATTTGCCCCGGAACGCTTCGAGCGTTATCTCGTCACCGTTTTCGTCGAAAAACGCAAACGTGGACGACACTTTGGGCTCTTTGTGGAAAACCAGTTTGCGCATGTCGCCGTCTCGCAGTGCTTCGAGCCCTGCGAAATCGGCCGCGGCAACGTTTGCGCCGAGGATCAGCGCGGTGTAGAGGACGGTCAAGCGGATAAACGCCATACGAAGTATCTCCCAAAGGTTAGCCCATGACCAACGACAACTCGAACGCCATGTGGGGTGGCCGTTTTGCCGCCGGCCCCGATGCGATCATGGAAGCGATAAACGCCTCGATCGGGTTTGACCAGCGGCTAGCCTCCCAGGACATCCAAGGCTCTTGTGCCCATGCGGCGATGCTTGCCGCGCAGGGTATCATTACCGATAGCGATGCGCAGGCGATCCGGGAAGGGCTGCTCACCATATTGTCAGAGATCGAGCGCGGGGAGTTTGCCTTTTCAGCGACCCTTGAAGACATACACATGAATGTCGAGGGGCGGTTGAAAGAACTGATAGGCGAACCAGCGGGTCGGTTGCATACCGCGAGGTCGCGCAACGATCAGGTGGCGACGGATTTCCGGCTTTGGGTGCGCGACCAGACGGATGCGGCGGGCGAGGCCTTGGCCGCACTGTCACGAGCGCTTGTGGCTCAGGCTGGGGCAGGGGCCGATTGGGTGATGCCTGGCTTTACCCATCTGCAGGTCGCCCAGCCGGTGACCTGGGGGCACCACATGCTGGCCTATGTCGAGATGTTCGCCCGCGACCGGGCCCGTTTCGCCGATGCCCGCGCCCGGATGAACGAAAGCCCGCTGGGTGCGGCGGCGCTGGCGGGCACGTCGTTTGCCATCGACCGGGAAATGACCGCCGTGGCGCTGGGCTTTGACCGGCCCTGCGCCAATTCGCTGGACGCGGTCAGCGACCGGGATTTCGCCCTGGAATTCCTCGGCGCCGCTTCGATTGCGGCCATGCACCTGTCGCGGCTGGCCGAAGAACTGGTGATCTGGTCCTCGGCGCAGTTCCGCTTTGTCACCATGTCGGACCGGTTCTCTACCGGGTCCAGCATCATGCCGCAAAAGAAAAACCCGGATGCCGCAGAGCTGATCCGGGCCAAGATCGGGCGCATCGTGGGGGCACAGGTCGCGCTCCTCACGGTGATGAAGGGCCTGCCACTGACCTATTCCAAGGACATGCAAGAGGACAAGGAACAGGTGTTTGATGCCGCCGATGCGCTGATGCTGGCGCTGGCGGCGATGACGGGCATGGTGCGCGACATGACCGCCAACGTGGCCGAGATGGAGGCCGCCGCGGGATCGGGGTTCTCCACCGCCACCGATCTGGCCGACTGGCTGGTGCGCGAACTGGGCCTGCCGTTCCGCGAGGCGCATCACGTGACCGGGGCACTGGTGGCAATGGCCGAGGGCAATGGCTGCGACCTGCCGGATCTGACGCTGGCGGACATGCAATCGGTGCATTCGGGCATCGGCGAGGCTGTATTCGAGGTGCTGGGTGTGCATAACTCGGTGGCAAGCCGGGTCAGCCTGGGCGGCACCGCACCCATGCTGGTGCGCCAGCAGGTGGCGCGCTGGGAGGAGGAACTGGGATGAGGATTTTGTTGGTTCTTGCGGCGCTTTGCGCGCTCGCGGCCTGCGGCGTCGAAGGGCCACCGGTGCCGCCGGGGCAGTCGAACCCCGCCACCATCATCTGACGGCGGCGCGCGGCGTATGTCGTTGTTGCGGATGATCTATCTGGCGCTGGTTATCCTGTCCTTTGCGCAACTGGCGATGGTAACCGCCGAGGTTGACTCGCCCTGGGTCGCCGTGCGACTGTTTTTCGATTTTCGCACCGAGCATCCTTATTTCAACAAGACTGGCGACGGCTCGCCGCGGGCACTTGAATTCTGGCTGGCGGCGGCGGCGCTTTGCGTCTGGATTGTCGCCGAAACCTGGGTGCGCCGGAACTGGTGGGCGCTGGTGGCGATCCCGGCGACGTTTCTGGTGGGGCTGAGCTGCGGGCTGCCCTTGTACCTGTTTCTCAGGACCCGTCCGGTGGGGTGATGTCGCCGCGCCGAGGCGCGGCGATCAGCCGGGGGCGCTGCCCCCGGACCCCCGAGGTATTTGCAAAGAGAAGAAGACATGGCCCCTTGCATTGCATCTGGCGGCGGCTTTGCTATGACCGGCGCGTTCTTGCGAACGGGACGGGTGCCATGGATCACTTTCAATACCTTGACGGGGTGCTGCATGCCGAGGGTGTGGCGCTGCCCGAGATTGCCTTGGCGGTGGGTACGCCGTTCTATGTCTATTCCACCGCCACGCTGGAGCGGCATTTCCGGTTGTTCGACGATGCGCTGGCGGGCTCCGAGCATCTGGTTTGTTATGCGGTGAAGGCCAATTCGAATCAGGCGGTTCTGAAGATTCTGGCCAATCTGGGTGCCGGGATGGACGTGGTGTCGGGCGGCGAATATGCCCGGGCCCGGGCGGTGGGTGTGCCGGGTGAGCGCATCGTGTTTTCCGGCGTTGGCAAGACCAGGGCAGAGATGAGCCAGGTGCTGGCGGGCGGTATCCGGCAGATCAACCTGGAGAGTGAGCCGGAGATGGAGCTGCTGAACCGGGTGGCGAGTGACATGGGCGTCACCGTGCCGGTCTCGGTGCGGGTCAATCCGGATGTGGATGCAAAAACCCATGAGAAGATCTCGACTGGCAAGGCGGAAAACAAGTTCGGTATTCCGATAGGCCGGGCGTCAGAGGTTTATGCCAAGGCCGCGGCGCTGCCGGGGCTGCAGGTGGTGGGCATCGACGTTCATATCGGCAGCCAGCTGACCGATCTGGCGCCCTTTGGCGAGGCATTCGAAATGGTCGCGGGGCTGACTGGGCAACTTCGTGCCGAGGGGCACGATATCCGGCGGCTGGATCTGGGCGGGGGGCTGGGCATCCCGTACCAGCGCAGCAACGAGGTGCCGCCGCTGCCGGTGGAGTTCTGCGAACTGATCAAGCGCAAGGTGGGTCATCTGGGTTGTGAGATAGTGATCGAGCCCGGCCGATTGATCGCTGGCAATGCCGGTTTGATGATTAGCCGTGTCACCAATCTGAAATCCGGCGAGGACCGGAGTTTTCTCATTCTCGACAGTGCGATGAACGATCTGGTGCGGCCCTCGATGTATTCCAGTTTTCATGAGATCGTGCCGGTCGTCGAGCCTGTGCCGGGGGTCGAGCCCGAGCCCTTCGACGTCGTCGGGCCGGTTTGCGAGTCGGGCGATACATTTGCCAAGGAACGCCTGATGCCGCCGGTGGAGCAGGGCGATCTTGTGGCCTTCCGCAGCGCGGGCGCCTATGGCGCGGTGATGTCGAGCGAGTACAACACAAGGCCACTGATCCCCGAGGTTCTGGTTCATGAGGATCAATTTGCCGTCATTCGGGCCCGACCGACCTTTGACGAGATCATCAATCGCGATATCATCCCGGCGTGGCTTTGACCCGCGCCCCCGCGCGGAGCGCATGTGGCATGGGTGAATGACGAAACGACGCTCCCCCGGAAACGACCCCTTCAGACAGCTGCGGCTAGCGCTGCGGCTGACTTGGGTCGGCATGCTGGCCGAGCGAGTGACGCAAGCTTTCTGGCCGCTCTGGTCGGTCCTGCTGGCCGCGGCGGCGGCATTGATGCTGGGGCTGCAGGACCACACGCCGCTGGAACTGGTCTGGGCACTTTCTGGGCTGGCAGCGCTGGGGGCCCTGGCGGCGCTGGGCCGGGGGTTCTGGCGGTTCCGGGTACCGCGTGGGACCGAGGCCGAAGACCGGCTTGACCGCACCATCCCAGGTCGGCCGATCTCGGCGCTGGGCGACCGCATGGCGGTGGGTGCGGGCGACCCGGCGGCGAAAGAGGTGTGGCGGGCGCATATCGCGCGCATGACCGAGCGGGTGAGGGATGCACATGCCGTCACGCCCGACCTGCGCGTAGCGCGGCGCGATCCATATGCCTTGCGTTACGTGGCGCTGCTTGCTTTCGCCATGGCGGTGCTGTTCGGATCGGTGATGCGCGTCGCCTCGGTGGCCGAGATGACGCCGGGCGCGGGGGGGGCGCTGGCCGCCGGCCCGGCCTGGGAGGGCTGGGTCGAGCCGCCCGCTTATACCGGTAAGCCGCCCTTGTACCTCGGCGACATCAACCAGACGAAATTCGCCGTGCCCGAGGCCAGCCGCCTGACGATCCGGCTTTACGGCGAGGTGGGCGCGCTTGGCGTGACAGAGAGCGTGTCGGGCCGCGGTGCCGAAGCCGGCAGCTCCAGCGACAGCCATCAGAGCTTCGAGATTGCCCAAAGCGGCAGGCTGATCATCGACGGCCCCGGGGGCGCGGAGTGGCAGATCGAGGTGCTGGACGATACCGCACCGTCGGTGGAGCTAACCGGCGCCCCGACCCGTGGGGTTAGCGGCGAGATGCGCCAGGAATTCCTGGCGCGTGACGATTTCGGCGTGCAGAGCGGCACCGCGCGGCTGATGCTGGACCTCGACGCCGTCGACCGGCGCCATGGGCTGGCGCTGGACCCCGAGTCGCGCCCGGCGATCGAGTTGGACCTGCCGATCACCATCTCTGGCGACCGCAGCGAGTTTGAGGAAACCCTGATCGAGAATCTCAGCCAGCACCCTTGGGCGACCCTGCCGGTCAAGCTGGAGCTTTTGGTGCAGGATGCGCTTGGGCAGCAGGGTGCCTCGGTTGCCGCGCCGGGCATATTGCCGGGGCGGCGGTTTTTCGACCCGCTGGCCGGGGCCATTGTCGAACAGCGCCGCGACCTGCTGTGGAACCGCGCCAACGCCCCGCGCATCGCGCAGGTGCTGCGCGCCGTCAGCCACCGGCCCGACGATGTGTTCGATAGCGAGACCGCCTATCTGAAACTGCGGTTCGCGCTCAGGCGGCTGGAAGTCTTCTCGGAATATGGCATCAGCGACGAGCAGCAGCAGGGACTTGCACAGGTCTTGTGGGACATCGCGGTGATGATCGAGGACGGCAATCTCGCCGACGCCGCCGAACGCCTGCGCGAGGCGCGCGAGCGGCTGGCCGAGGCGATGCGCAACGGGGCCACCGAAGAAGAGATCGCCGAGCTGATGCAGGAGCTGCGCGAGGCGATGCGCGACTACATGCGCCAGCTGGCCCAGCAACAGCAGCAGGACGGCCAGCAGAGCGCCGAGAATCAGCAGAACATGCAGGAGATCACCGGCGACCAGTTGCAGGCGCTGATGGACCGGATCCAGGAGTTGATGGAACAGGGCCGCATGGACGAGGCCCAGGAATTGCTCGACCGTATGGCCGAGATGATGGAGAACATGCAGGTCACGCAGGGCGAGAACGGCATGGATCCGGGCGAGCAGGCGATGGAAGGCCTCGCCGACACTCTGCGCCAGCAGCAGGGGCTGTCCGACGATACCTTCGGTGAGTTGCAGGAACAGTTCAACCAGCCTGGCCAGGAGGGCGACGGCCAGCAGCAAGGCGAGATGGGTCAGAATGGCACGCTGCCCGGCCAGCAGGGACGCGAGGGCGAAGGCAACCAGATGGGCCAGGGGCAGGGGCAGAACGGCACGCCTCAGCCTGGTCAGGGCGAGCGGCCGGGGTTGTCACAGCAGGGTCTGGCCGGTCGCCAGCAGGCGCTGCGCGATGAGTTGAACCGGCAGCAGGGCAACCTGCCCGGCGCCGGTACGCCCGAGGGTGACGCCGCACGCGATGCGCTGGGCCGGGCGGGCCGGGCGATGGACGAGGCCGAGGACGCGCTTCGCGACAACGATATGGCCGGGGCGCTGGACAGTCAGGCAGAGGCCATCGAGGCGCTGCGCGACGGCATGCGTGATCTGGGCGAGGTGCTGGCGCAACAACAACAGGACGGCCAGCAGGGCGACGCCTTCAGCAACCGCCAGTCCAACCGTCCGCTCGATCCCTTGGGGCGCGAGGCCGGATCCCAGGGCGAGATCGGCACCGATGAACAACTTTTGCAAGGTGACGACGTCTACCGCCGGGCCCGCGAATTGCTCGACGAGATCCGCCGCCGCTCGGGCGACCGAACCAGGCCCGAGGGCGAACTGGACTATCTCCGTCGGCTGCTTGACCGGTTCTGAGGATGTGTCGGCAGCGGGTCGGGACGCAGGATGCGGCGAACCCCGACCCTGCCAGAAACCTGCAGAGCGGTTTTCCGTAGGCATCGCCAGTCTTGTGCGTTGGAGCGGGACGCTTGAGCCCTGTGTGGTGAAACCGTAATCCGCCACATAGTCAGCGCCCATGGATGCGTTGAATAGCCGTCCCCAATACATGTCCCGCCTGCCGACAGTGCATTGCAGAGCAATGCACGAGAGGTCGCGCCCGAGCCGCCCCCCGGGATGGCGCCCCCCGTAACGCCGCGCCTTTCACAAAGGTTTCAATGTGCTGCGCCGTCATCAGCCATAGCTTTGTTGCAGCGCCCTCCCGAGGCTCGGGCGCGACCCTCGTTTCTCATCCATAGAGCTGCCTTGTGCTGTTCGGTGTCAACCCAATGAGGCGGACCTCGGATTCGGGGGGGCTGGCCCAAATGCTGACAGTATATGTGTGATGGCGGGGCAGGGGCCACTTCGGTTGTATACTTGAAATCGAACCCGTTTATTTGGGTCCCGGACCCTGCGACAAGCCCGGCAAGGCCGCGAAACGGATCGCGCCGCCTATTCCGCTTTGAGCCAATCATGCGTCGGCCGCGAACGGCCAGCGGCAATGAGGTGAGAGCCGAAAAGGAACTCTTGACCTCGCAATCCCCAACCAGAGAAGACTGTCAGGTCCCGGAGCCGGGGGGGCCGTCACCGCGGACCTGGCCGACAAGCCGTTCGATCAGCCCGTTGAGTTGATCGCGCAGCCCGTTCACCCAGTCGACATAAGACGTCAGGTGGGGCTCTGATTGCGGCAGGTAGCCGCCGATCTGCGGCGCCAGCATGTAGACCAGCAGCGCCAGGATCGCCGCCAGGATGATCAGCCGTGACAACAGGCGCCCGCTGCGCCGCTCTGGTCGCGCCACTTCGCTGTCGCCCGCGGCGCCGGACTCTTCGTCCACGGCTTCACGGTCTTGCGAGGCGCGCAGCGACGAGTTGATTTCCTCGACATCAGGCAGCCTTTCGCGGCGCGAGCCGGCGGCGGCGGCAGCCGTCTCGGCCTCGGCATCGTCGTCGAGCCCGCGCAGCCGGGCCATCCGGGAGCGCGCCGCGGCGGATCGGCTTGCGGCGATCTCTGCGGCGGTGTCGAGCCCCAGGTCGGGCTGCGTCTCAATCCCCGTTTCGGCCTCGGCCCGCCTGGCGCTGGTCTCGCGTTCTGCCTCTTCGCGCAGCACGCCGGCCACGTCCGGATCAAGCCCGCGGCGCGCCCGGTCTGCTGCCTCGGGCTGAGGCTCTACAGGTTCGTCTTCCATTGGCGGTGGCGGTTCCCGGCCCAGCTCCTCGGCCAGTTCAGGGTCCAGATGCGCCGGCTGCTGGAACCATGTGTGGCCGCAATTGGAACACTGCACGTCGCGCCCCTGATCAGGGATGACCGCGTCCTCGACATCGTATTGCGCCCCGCAATTCGGGCAAATCAGCCGCATCCTGCCACCTGTCTATTCGCGCGTAACCTTGCGCGCATGTTCCGCCCCGTTTGCAGTGGTTGTATCACTCCGAATAGGGTTTTCAAATCTTTTGCGCCGCCATGCGATTGAATCCCGCCGCCGGCTCGGGCAGAACGGGCATCAGACGGGCGATGCGAAATCGAGGCGGCTGTGATCGAGCTACGGGACGTGTCCTACTCATATGGCGGTGGAGAGCTGCTGTCGGCGATATCGCTTACGCTGGCGCCCGGCTCTTTTCACTTTCTCACCGGGCCTTCGGGGGCGGGCAAGACAACACTGCTGAAGCTCTGCTATGCCGATCTGCGGGCCACTGCGGGAAAGATCCTGCTGTTTGACCAGGACGTACGCGATATGGACCGTGATCAGATCGCCCGCCTGCGCCGCAGGGTCGGGGTGGTGCATCAGGACTGTCAGTTCCTCGACCACCTTTCGGTGGCCGAGAACGTCGCCCTGCCGCTTTCTGTTTCGGGGCGTGACGTCGAAGGGCATGTGAGCAACCTGATGGAGCTGATCGGCTGGGTCGGGATGAAAGACCAGATGGATGCGCTGCCTCCGTCCCTGTCGGGGGGCGAGCGTCAGCGTGCGGCACTGGCCCGCGCGGTGATCATGGACCCCGAGGTGATCATCGCCGACGAACCTACTGGCAATGTCGACTGGGAGATGTCGCTGCGCCTGCTGACCCTGCTGGTCGAACTGAACCGCATGGGTAAGACGGTGCTGGTCGCCACCCACGACCTGAACCTGATACGCGCTGCCAAGGCGCAAACCGCCGCACGGGTGTTGCGCATCCGAAACCGGCAGATCCAGCTTGCGGGGGCCGATCTGTGACCTGGGCCGTGGATCTCTTCGCGGTGCTGCGCGGCGATGCCGAGGCTGACCGCGCCGTGCCACCGACCGGCTTTACCGCCCGGCTAACGCTGTTTGCCGCCGGCGCCATGGCGTTTCTGACGGTCTTCGCGCTGGCACTGTCGCTGGCTACGGGCCGTCTGGCGGACCGCTGGGCCAGCGAGTTGGCCCGCAGCGCCACGCTGCGCATCTCCGCCCCCGCCGGCCAGGTCGAGGCCCAGGTCGGGGCCGCGCTGAAGGTGCTGGAAACCACCCCCGGCATCGCCGAGTTCCGCCTGCTTGACGAGGCCGAACAGCATGCTTTGCTGGAACCCTGGTTCGGCCCCGACCTGCCGCTCGACACGCTGCCGATCCCCAGGATGATCGCGGTGATCGAGGATGCGAAGGGCTATGACGGCGAGGGCCTTCGCCTGCGTCTGCGGGCCGAGGCACCGGGCGCGGTGCTTGACGACCACACCAGATGGCGCCAACCCTTGGTGCGCGCCGCCGGGCGGCTTCGGCTGCTGGGCTTTGCCTCGATCCTGCTGATTGCCGCCACCATGGCCGCGATGATCACGCTGGCCGCTAATGCCGCACTTGCAGCCAACGCCCAGGTGATCCGCGTTCTGCGTCTTGTCGGCGCCCGCGACGTCTATATCGCCCGGGCCTTTGTGCGCCGCTTCACCGTGCGCGCCTTCATCGGTGCCGCCGCGGGTATGGTGGTCGGCGTGCTGGCCGTCTTTCTGCTGCCCAACGCCAGTACCGAGGGCGGTTTTCTGACCGGTCTCGGCTTTCAGGGCGCCCATTGGCTCTGGCCGCTTTGCATCCCGCCGCTCGCCGCCATCGTCGCCTTTGCCGCCACCCGCGCCGCGGCGTTGAAATCGCTCAAGGAACTCATGTGATGGCCTATGCCGCGCGCTGGTGCATGTCGTTGATCTTCGCCACCCAGATGTATCTGATGATGGTGGTCTTCGCGCTCTGGTACACCCCGTTTGCCGCGATGAACCGCAAATACGCCTTTGAGGCGGTGCACACCTATAGCCGCTGGGTCCGCTGGACGGCGCGCTGGATGATCGGACTGCGATCCGAGGTGCGCGGCGAGGTGCCTCGGGACGAGGTGCTGGTCGCCGCCAAACACCAGTCGTTCTTTGACATCATCATGCTTGGCAGCGTGCTGCCGCGTCCCAAATTCATCATGAAAAAAGAGCTGAAATGGGCCCCCTTCCTGGGCTGGTTCGCACTGCGCATAGGCTGCGTGCCGGTCGATCGCGGCAAGCGCGGTGCGGCGATCCAGCAGATGCGGGACGCCGTCGAAAAGGGACGGGCCGCGCCCGGCCAGCTGACTATCTATCCGCAAGGCACTCGCGTCGCGCCCGGCTCCTACCTGCCATACAAGGTCGGCACGGCGGTGCTCTATGGGCAGTTGCAACAGGATTGCGTTCCCGTCGCCGCCAATGTCGGCGTCTTCTGGCCGCGCCGCGCGATCTACCGCAAGCCGGGGCTGGCGGTGATCGAGTTCCTGCCGCGCATCCCCGCCGGGCGCGGGCAGCGGGAATTCATGGCCCAACTTGAAGAGGAGATTGAAACCGCCTCGAAACGGCTGATGGCCGAGGCCGGGTTTCAGCAGGACTGATGAAGTACGTCGAAACCATCGAAGCGCTGGAGGCGCTCTACGACGGGCAGACGTCCGAGGCCGCACTGCGCAAGGTCGCATCCTCGCTGACCCCGCTTTACCGGCAATGGATCATGGCCTCGCGCTTTTGCATCCTCAGCACCGCAGGTCCCGAGGGCACCGACGGCTCGCCCCGTGGCGATGCAGGGCCGGTGGCCACAGAGCTTGACCCGCAGACGCTGGCGATCCCCGACTGGCGCGGCAACAACCGACTGGACAGCTTGCGCAACATCGTGCGCGACGGGCGCGTGTCGCTGATGTTCATGGTGCCCGGCAGCACCACAGTGGTGCGCGTCAACGGCACCGCGCGGCTTTGCGCCGACCCGAACCTGACGGAACGATTCCAGAACAAGGGCCGCCATCCCCGCAGTGTCATCGTCGTGACCATCGCCGAGGTCTATACCCAATGCGCCCGTGCCCTGATGCGATCCGGGCTATGGACCGCCGGCGACAGCAGCGCTGGCCTGCCCAGCCTTGGCGATATCCTTAACGAGATGACCAGCGGCGAATTCGACGGCGCGGCTTATGACGCCGACTGGCCCGGGCGGGCGGCAAAGACCATGTGGTAGCCCTGCGGCCTGCCAAATCAGCCGGGCTGGCCAGGTCGTTCGAACGGGATCGGACACCAGAGGCCCTTCTCATTGCCTGATCGGGTGGCTGCCCGCATGGAGGTGAAATCTGTCTCCCGGGGTTGCCGGAGCCTGTTACCGGCAGGGGAGCGTCCGGTTTTGCCGTGACCCGCCAAACCTGATCAGGGGACCGGGCGCAGAGTACCCCGCTCTGTCAATTGGCACGGAAAAATGCGGGATTCGGGGCATCTGTCAGATTCGTCCAGCATCGCGACCACCAGTTCGATGGACGAGTTCACGATCGCTCGGATCGGTTGGTGAATGGTCGTCAGGTTGATGTTCTCCCAGCCCGCCATTTCCATATCGTTGAGACCGATAAGACCGATGTCGTCCGGAACACCCAGCCCGCTGTCCTGAATGGCGCTGAGAGCACCTATCGAGAGCACGTCATCGCCACAGAAATAGGCCTCGGCCGGGCCATCGGCCACCAGGCGCAACATTGCCCGCCGTCCCGCATCAAATGAGTACGCGTCGGCGAAGAAAACAGAAACCCTGACCTGCGGGTGTTGTTTTATCGTGGACAGAAACCCTTGTTGGCGGTCCTGGGTTGAGGTCGCAGCCTCTGGCCCGCCCAAAAAGCCAAGCTGCGTGTATCCCCGCGCTAAAAGCGTCCGCGCGGCCATGTGCCCGCATTCGACATTGTCGATGCCGACAATATGCACATGCGGCGAGGAGGAAAGGCGGCCGAAACTGTGAACCACCGGCACCCCGGCATCGCGGAACGCTTTGGCGAAACCCGGCGGCAGGGTCGATGATGCCACGATCACGCCATCCACGGAATACTGCCGCAGCATCCGCACCGAGTTCTCGGGATCTGTCTCGTCCGACAGGTTGACCAGCAGAGGTCTGAGCCCACGATCCTGCAGTCCCCGGGTGAACAGGTCGAATACCTCTAGGAAGATCGGGTTGTGAAAGTTGTTCGAAATCAAGCCAATCAGCTTTGTCCGCCCGGTGGTCAGGCTCGAAGCCAGGGCGTTGGGATGATAACCCAGTTCGCGGGCGGCCTTTTCCACCTTGGCCCGCATCTTTCCCGAAACAGATGCCCCCGTGGTATAGGTGCGCGACACGGCTGACCGGGAAACCCCCGCTCGTTCTGCCACATCTTTCAATGTCACCGCCATAGGGCTCCTTTCCTCGGCCGAAAATCCAGTCCGCTGGAAATACGTGGTCCCGGCGGCGAAGCAAGGCACAGAGCGGCAGGTGGGGGTCCTAGATGGATCCTCCTTCGACCATGAAGTTGTTTCCACTGCACATTGCGGCGTCGTCGGACGCCAGGAAGAGAACCATTCTTGCCACATAGACCGGGTCGATCGGGTCGGGCAGGCACTGTCGATCAAGCTGCCTGGCCAGTGCGTCTGGGGTGACCCACAGCTCTTCCTGCCGCTTGGTCATGATCCACCCCGGCACGACCGTGTTCACCCGTATCCGATGATCGCCCAGATCGCGCGCCATGGTCCGGGTCAGCCCGTGCACCGCGGCCTTCGCTGTCGTGTAGGCCGCAAAGCCGCCACCGCCTTCCCACCAGGAATTCGAACCCATATTGATGATAGAGCCGCCACCGGCCCCGATCATTCCCGGCGCGACCGCCTGAATGGCAAAGAACATGTGCCGCAAGTTGGTGGCCATACGCTCGTCCCAATAGTCGGGCGTGACCTCGCGCCAGTCATGCCGGTCGTCACGCGCGGCATTGTTGACCAGCACCTGCGCCTTGCCCAGCCTCTCTTCAAGGTCTGCGAACGCCGCTTTCAGGGCCTGAATGTCGCGCAAATCGCACCGGGCAAAGGCATGGTTTCCGGCAAGACCGGCCAATACCACTGCGGCAGAACCGGCGTCGCGATCAACAAAGCCAACCCGGGCGCCCTGCGCGGCGAACGCCGCCACTATTTCCGCGCCAATGCCCGAGGCACCGCCGGTCACGAACACGGTCTTTGCGTTCAGGCTGGGATAGGCGGCAAAATCCTTCATCAGCCATCACACCCCCGTGGTCCATTCGACAACCCGCCGGGTTTCAGCCGGAACGGGCCTCGCGGTCTTGTAACCATGTGACCAAGCCCGGCTCATACGTCATCCCTTTCCAGCCTATCCTGCCCCGGCCAGCCGGTCAGAAAGAACTGCCAGACTGCAGTCGCGCCCAGGGCGCCGAACAGGATGGCCCAAAACGGCGCTCCGGTCACCAGTTCGAATACTGCCCAGCCAAGGCAGACCGCGGCTACCGCTACCCGCCTCCAAAGTGGTACGAAAAACGGCACGCGCAGGTCGAACATGTTCATTCCGGCAGCACCTCAGGAACCTGCTTCCACTACCCGGCACTTCGGCATGGTCGTCAGCGCCAACCCGGCCTCTGCCCCGGCGAAAGCCGCAGTCTCATAACCTGCCTCATGGGTGTTCCGCGCGCCGACCATGTCCGCTTCTATCGAACTCCCGGTGGTAGCGGGGCTGAACGTCGGCCCCCGGCGGTTGCCGGAGCACAGGTTTCCGCACGTAAATCGGGCCTCATACGGCGGTTTCCATGTATTCCGGGCCGGTCTTGGCCCCGGTTATGTAGGCTACGATATCCTGAGGGTCGGTTTCTTGCTTTTTCAGATTGGCGCAGATCCGGCCGCGGCGAAACACGATGATCCGGTCAACCAGATCGAATACCTGGCGCATGTTGTGGCTGATCAGGATCAGCGGCTCGCCCGCCGCTTTCAGGGTCCTGATGATGTTTTCAACCTGTGCGGTTTCCTGCACCCCGAGTGCCGCCGTCGGCTCGTCCATGATGGTCAGCTTGGAATGGAACGACGCCGTGCGCGCGATTGCAACGCATTGCCGCTGGCCGCCTGACATGTTGCGAATGGTATTGCGGATATTGGGGATCTTGACGGCGGTCTTTTGCAGACCGTCAAGGGTTGCCTGACGCATCGCCTTGTAGTCGAGGATCGAGAAAGGCCCGAGTTTGACCTTGAAAAGCTCGCGGCCCAGAAAGATGTTGTCGGGCACGTCCAGATCATCGGCAAGCGCAAGGGTCTGGAACACGGTTTCGATGCCAGCCTCGCGGGCTTCCAGAGGGCCTTTGAAGTCCACTTCCCGACCGTCGAAAATGACCGTGCCGCGGGTCTTTTGCTCAACCCCTGTGATCTGGCGCACAAAGGTGGACTTGCCGGCGCCGTTATCGCCGACAACCGCCACATGCTCGCCCCTTTGCAGGACAAAATCCGCGTCTTCAAGCGCGTGCACACCGCCGTAATGCTTGGTCAGCCCGCGGGTCTCCAGAATGATATCGTCACTCATGTCGCCCCCTCCACTAGGATTTCATTGCTGCGCGCTGCTGGCGCCACTGGTCAAGCACGACGGCGGCAACGATGATCGCGCCTTTCACCATCTCTTGATAGAATGCGTCCAGCTTGAGGAAAGTGAAGCCCGAGATGATCACCCCGAAAATCAGTGCTCCAAGCACGGTGCCGATGATCGAGCCGCGCCCGCCTGTCAACGACACTCCGCCGATCACGGCCATGGCAATGGCGTCAAGCTCATACATGATCCCCATGCCGGTCTGGGCGGTCAGGTTCTTGGAACTCAGAATGATCGCGGCGAAGGCCGCCAGCATGCCGGCGATGGTATAGATCAGCACCTTGTGGCGCGCCACGTTGATACCCGACATCCGGGCGGCGTCTTCGTTAGAGCCTATTGCATAGGTATGCTTGCCATAGACCGTGTATTTCATGATCAGATGGAACAGGATCGCAAGAATTACGAACCATACCACCGGCATCATGCCCGACCCGATCCAGGCATAATCCTCGGTTGGAAAGGAAACCGGCTTGCCGCGAGACCACCACTTGGCCACACCGCGTGCCGAAACCATCATGCCCAGGGTGGCGATGAAGGGCGGGATACGGGTGTAGGCAATCAGGAAGCCGTTGATCATTCCGGCTATGAAGCCGCAGAACAGGCCCACAAGGACCGGAACCAACAATGGCAGGTCCATCGCCCAGGGGCCGAAAATGGCTTTGGGGTTGGGGTTGCCGTTCACCAGCTCGGTCTGCGCAAAGCTCATGGTGATCATCGCCGTCGCGCCGACGATAGACCCCGATGAAAGGTCGATCCCCTGCGAGATGATCACCTGGGTCACGCCCAGCGCAATGATCCCGATGATCGAGACCTGCAGGATGATGATCCTCAGCCGCGCCTCGTTGAAGATCGAATCGAACCGGTCCCTGGTGTCGAACAGCAGGCTTTGATTGTTCATGTAGGGCAGCAACTGGCCAAGCGCCTCAAAGATCACGATGATCAGAATGAGCGCCATGAAAATGTTGATTTCATTCGGCCATTTCCGTTTTGACTTGTCGAAAGTCAGCCCACCGGTGCCTTGGGTACTGTCGGCCATCGGGTTCCCCCTTTTGTCCGATCGGTCGGCGCGATCGGCAATTGATCAAACATCAGAGCGGCGCCGGGCGCCGCTCTGAAACATCCCGCCGGAACGGATCAGTTCTTGTCCAGGAAGTCGCCCATGTTTTCAGGCGTCACCAGAACGAAGGGGATATAGACCTTCATGTCCAGGTCCTTGCCGGCAACCAGGTCCAGCGCCGCCATGACCGAGCCCGCGCCCTGGCCTTTTGCGTCCTGGAACACGGTCACGTCGATGTCGCCGGCCTGCATGGCCAGAAGGCCGTCCTGGCTGGCGTCGACACCGCCGATCTGCACGCTGCCCATATCGATGCCAGCCGCCTTGATGGCTTGGGCCGCACCAATGGCCATTTCGTCATTATTGGCGAATACGGCGTCGAACTCTTCGCCGGACGACAGCCAGTTGGTCATCAGGTCCTGCGCCTTGTCGCGCGACCATTCTGCCGTCTGCTCGTCGATCAGCGTGATGAAGTTGCACATATCCATGCCTATGACGTCATGCACGTCCTTGGTGCGCTGCACCGCGGCCTGGTTCGACAGCTGACCCATCATCAGATAGGCGCGTGCGCCACCGGCCTTGCCGGCTCCCCGCAGGTTGCGGCAAACCTGGAAGGCTTCCAGCGTGCCGGACTCGATCTCGTTCGAACCGACATAGACCTGGTTTTCCGGCAGCTCGTTAGAGTTGATCGGCTCGCGGTTGACATAGACCAGCGGTACGCCGGCTGCCGAGGCGGCGGCGGTCATTGCTATGGTTGCAGAGGTGTCGACGGCGTTGACGATGATTGCATCAACGCCCGAAGCGATGAAGTTGTTGATCTGGTCAAGTTGTTTGGCCACGTCGTCGGTCGCGTCTTCAACCTGAACCGAAACACCGTCCGTTGCATCGGCATATTCCGTCATGCCAGCGCGCATGACAGTCAGCCAGTTATCATCGAACCGTGAAATCGTGATACCGATTTCTTGTGCCATGGCGGCTGTGCCAAGCAAGGCCAGCGCGCCCGCGGCAATAAGTGTCTTCTTCATTTCATACCTCCCAAGTTTGGCGCCGGCACGCCAGTCTATTCACCGGCCCCCTCAGTAGAAAGGGGTTGAATTGCGCTCTCCAACCCCAGCGGTCGGACAGGTCAGCGATACCCGGTAATACCAACGCGTGAGCGCGACACCCGGTTCGGTGTCTTCACACAGCACCATTGGCCGCGTACCGGCCGCACCAAGCAGGGTGCGGAAAAAACCGCTGCCAGTCAAGGAAATTCTGCAACCGGTTGCAAAGCTGCCGAGCCGCCCAAACAGGGGGCGGAAAATGGAGAAAAGTGAAACAAACGCCGATTTCCTGTCGAAGGCGAAGGCCCTGCGCCGTTGCAATGTATGGCCTGACGCTCTTACCATGAGTCAGTTTGGCCATCTGACCCACAGTTTTGGGATCTTGAGCCTTCGTTTGCATCTGGCCTGAATGGCTCTCAGGCCGCGTTTGAATAATGATACCAATGACCTGCAACTGATCTTTCGCTGTTTTTTTTGGCGGTTCTACGTGCGGCATCCCACATCCCGGCTGAAACCGCCCAGTAGAGTGCAATCGCCATGATCAG
>JAAELR010000321.1 GCA_024226455.1 Paracoccaceae bacterium | reverse complement strand
TGCGCCGTGAGATCCGTCGCCGACACCGCCAAGCTACGCGGCCAATCCTCATGGGAAACCATCAAAACCACCCTGGCCTGAACCCAAAACCAAAAAGGGGGGGTGAGTAATTACAACGCCTCTTCCTCCCCGGTTCGAGTCGCAATACAAATTAGAGGTAACAGAGTATGTGCCATTCTCTATACTACCAGAAGATCGAAGGTTTAGCGAACACGAAGACCGGAAGGAGGAGCCCTGAGCAGAGACACTATTTCCTGTGATCGGGAGTAACGATAAACAAAACAACCACAAAAGTATTAGGGATGTCACAGTGGCCTCTCGTGCATTCAAGTACATAGTCTCAACTCCAAAGGGCATAGATCTGGAAGTTGTGATCAGCCCCACCCAAGTGGTTCAGTTTCCCCTGAAAGGGGCCCGCATTTCCCCGGACAGTTTCTGTTCCGCTATGGAACGCACTGTGCAGTCGAATATAGTCGTGATAACAGTATCTTAGTCAAGGGTAGTGAGCATTTTTTGCTTTCTGGTGAATGGCGCGGGTTAGACGCTTGCGAAAATGAATTCCTACGGTCAACTTCCTCCTTCCCGGACAAAGCACGGTCAGGATCCTCGACGGCAAAGTTCAACTGCGTCTGCGACGACAGATCGTCAAGCATCCGGGTGAACCAGATCCTGGGTAAAACGTTTTCAGTCGGCATCGGGTTTTCGAAGCTCCCCTTGATCAATCAAAGTCGCGCGCGGCCTCTACATCAGGCTCAGCCGGGCGCCATCAGCCGACCGACCACGCCGTCGCAGGATATTCCCGCCAGCCGGGCCATGTGCCAGCCCAGCGCCTGGTTCGAGCTGATCACCGGCACCCCCAGGCGCGCCTCTGTCTCGTCGATGATATCCAGTGTGCGAAGGTTGGTGCAGCTCAGGAACACCGCGTCCACCCCGCCACGCCCGGCCCCGAGTGCCGCCTCGCGGATCGAGCCCGGGTCGATCCGTGCTACCTTTGCCTCTTCGGCCTCGCCGAACGACACAGCGCGGACCACCTCGAACCCCTCGCGCTCCAGCACCGCCCGCATCGGCGCGGTCACCGCCTCGATATAGGGCGTCACCAGCCCGATCCGGCGCGCGCCCACCGCCCGCAGCCCGGCCAGCACCGCGCTCATCGGGTTGCTCACCGCCACCGCTTGCGCCGCGCCGCGCACCAGTTCCGCCACCCGGTCCGGCCCGATCACCGTGGCGCCCGAGGTGCAGCCATAGCCCACCGCGTCAAAGTTAAGCTTCGGCGGCAGCAGTCCCGCCGCCCGCGGCAGTTCGGCCTCCATCGCCGCCAGCGTTTCGGGCGTTACATCCGCGCCGCTGGGCACCCGGCTGACGTATAGCGCCACGTCGCGGGCGGTGAAGAGACGTCGAAAGTCGGGTTCGATGGTCTCGTCGGTCTGCAGCACGATCAGCCCCAGCGTGGCGCGGCTGCCTATCGGGTCGGTCAGGTCATAGTCCATATGCATCGGTCACCCAATCACCGGCAATTCCACCGGTGCCCTTCGCGACAGCAATTCCGCCCCGTCTTCTCGGATCACGATGTTCTCTTCATGCACCATGATGCGCCCCGGCGCGATCTCGATCCCCGGTTCCAGCGTCATCACCATGCCGGGCCGCATGGCGGTTCGGTCGGCGGCGATCAGCGAGGGCCATTCGGTCAGCGACAACCCCAGCCCGTGACCCAGCCGACCGGCTTCGCCGGTCTGGCCGATCACGTCCCGCATGGCGCGGAACAGGTCCGCCGCCGTGGCCCCGGGCCGCGCCGCCGCCAGCCCCGCCTCTGTGGCGGCAAAAAGCGTGTCATAGGCGCGGCGGCTGGCATCGTCGGCATGCCCGATGGCCCAGTTGCGGTCGAAGTCGCAGAAATACCCCGCCTTCACCGCCCCGGTGTCCAGCATCAGCAGGTCGCCAGCCTGCAAGGGGCGGTCATCGGCCGGAGAGATCACATCGCCATAGCCCCCCGGCCCGGCGCCGCCCGCCAGATAGGGCACCCAGTCAGCGCCCTCCTGCAGCAACGCGATCTGGAACCGGCGGAACACCGCGTCGAGCGGCACGCCCTCGCGCGCAATCGCGGGTACCCTGTCGAAGGCCCGGTCCGCCACTGCGCAGGTCTGGCGTATCCGCTCTATCTCGGGTTCCGATTTCACCTCGCGCACCCGGTGCAGCACATCCCTAGCATCGGCCACGCGGCGCGGCGCCGTGGCCGCGCGCAGGCGTTCATAATCCGCCAGCGGCATGCGCAGTTGCGTCTCGTGCCCCATGGGCACCCCGATACGCCCGGTCTCTGGCACCATATCGCAAAGCGTGTCCGCCAGCAGCGTCACCCCGTCATCCGCCAGATCCGGCGCCGCCCAGCAGCGGATGTCGCGCAGCCAGGTCTTGCCCATCAGTTCAGCCCCGATCGAGGGGATCACTGCCACCGGCGCGCCCTTGGCGGGCACGACGACGAACCAGGGTCGCGCCGGGCTTTCCCAGAACCGGGTCAGGAACCCGGTGACATAGAACACATCCGGCGCTGTGGTCAGCAGCAGCGCGTCCAGCCCCGCGGCACCCATGCCGGCCTGTAGCCGCGCCACCCGGGCGTGGAATTCCGCGTCGGCAAACCGGCTCATCCGGATTCACCGGTTTCCGATATCACGCAGAGCACCCGCGCCTCTGACGTCAGGCCCAGCTCTGCCGCGCCGCTCAACAAGCCCGCCACCCCGGCGGCGCCCGAGGGTGTCGTCGAAGGCCCCGCCTTTGCCACTTGCCGCACGGCGTCCTCTGCCGCCGCATCGCTGACCGTCAGGAAAATGTCGGCGTCCCGTGCCAGACCCTGCAGCGCAATCAGCGAGGCTTCCTTGCAGTCGAGCCGGCCCATGTTGCTGACCGGCCCGTCGGCGAAAACCACCTTGCCGACGCGGATGCCCTGCATCAGCGCCGGAGCGGCGTCCGGCTCTACCACGACAATCACCGGTCCGTTGCCCCAGACCTTGCGCGCATGGGCGGCCACGGCGGCAGCCAGCCCGCCGACGCCAGCCTGCACAAAGATGTGGCTGGGCTGTTCCGGCATCTGGCCCGCCGCCTCGGCGCAAAGCTGCAGGTATCCTTCCATCACCCGGCGTGGCACATCCAGATAGCCGGGCCATGAACTGTCCGACAAAAGCTGCCAGCCATGTTCCCGGGCCATCTCCATCGCCGCCGCCAGGCTGTCTCCATAGACCTTGCCGGCGCGCCTCACCTCGGCGCCCTCGGATGCCAGCCTTTCGGCAAAGCTTTGCGGCACCGTTTCGGCCAGCACGACCACCGCCATTGCCCCGAAGGTCCGGGCCCCGGCGGCAACCGACAGCCCGTGATTGCCCGCGCTCGCGGCCACATAGGTACGGCCCGCTGCGCGCCCCTCTGCCGCGTCGCGGGCGATCACATAGGCCGCCCCCAGCGCCTTGAAGCTGCCAAGCCCCATGCGCCCGGTCTCGTCCTTGAGAAAAACCGCCCCGACCCCAGCCCCGACCGCCAGCCCGGGTGCCGCCAGCAGAGGCGTCTCTGCCGCCTTGGGGCAGCGCGCCAGCAAGGCGGCTACGGCCCCGGCGTCGGTGCTGGGCCAGGGCCCGGCGCCCGCCAGCCCGGCGCCACGATGCGGATTGATCAGGACGGCCATGTTTCCTCCAGGCGGTTTCGTGCGGCCAGTCTGATCACGTTCGCCTCGCCAAAGAAACCTCCGATGTCAGAAAACCCGTTGCAGGCGCGCGGAAAACGTGGCCTGATTTCCCTAAGGGAGGGGCCGTGATGGGATACCGCATAGACGGGCTGCAATATGCCAACTGGTCGCAAAAGGTTTTCCGCCAGATGCGCCAGGGTGGGTTGGACGCGGTGCATGTCACCATCGCCTATCACGAGACCTTCCGCGAAACCGTGCTGAACATCGAACGCTGGAACCGCTGGTTCGACGAGTTCCCCGACCTGATAATGAAGGGGCGGTTGGCGGGCGACGTGCGCGAAGCGCGCGAGACCGGCCGAACCGCCATCTTCTTCGGTTTCCAGAACCCCTCGCCCATCGAGGACGATATCGGGCTCGTCGAAATACTGCACGATCTGGGCGCGCGCTTCATGCAGTTGACCTATAACAACCAGTCGCTGCTGGCGACGGGCTGCTATGAGGATGACGACACCGGGCTGACACGCATGGGCCGTCAGGTGGTGGCAGAGATGAATCGCGTGGGGATGGTCGTCGATATGAGCCATTCCGCCGAGCGCTCGACGCTGGAAGCCATCGAACACTCGACCCGCCCCATCGCCATCACCCATGCCAACCCCGCCTTCTGGCAGCCCGCCCTGCGCAACAAGTCCGATGCCGTGCTGCGGGCGCTGGCGAACTCGGGCGGCATGCTGGGCTTTTCGCTCTACCCGCATCACCTCAAGCACAAGTCCGCCTGCACGCTGCAAAGCTTCTGCGAGATGATCGCGCGCACCGCCGGGATAATGGGACCAGAGCGTCTGGGGATCGGCAGCGACCTCTGTCAGGACCAGCCCGACAGCGTCGTCGAATGGATGCGCGTCGGGCGCTGGACCAGGCAGATCGACTATGGCGAAGGCTCGGCCAGCGCACCCGGCTTTCCGCCGATGCCGGACTGGTACCGCGACAATCGCGATATCGGCAATATCCAGACCGGACTGCGCGACGCAGGCTTCAGCGACAAAGAGGTAGCGGGCATCATGGGTGACAACTGGCTGCGGTTTTTCGAAGAGAGTTTCATTCCCGGAGACCCGCCATGAGTGCCGTGGCGCTCCGCCCGCCGGGGCAGGTGATGCAGCTGGAAAGACTGGGATCGCTGCACCAGTCGCGGCTTTCCTTCATGCGTATCCTGCTGCGCCGGATGCGGGCCGGGAACTGGCGCATAAAGCGGCGATTGTTCGAAATAGACAAGGCGGGCGTGGGTGTCGCGCTCTACGAGGCGCAGGGGCCAGAGCGGTCTTACACCCTTGTCGCCTTCGCCCATGACCTGCCGCCGGAAAAGCGCAGTGACCGTGTGATTGCAAAGGCTTGGGACGCGACCTTCACGCTGTTTGACGGGGCGCCAGAGCAGGCTGACATAGACCGTCTTGCACAAAACGTACCTCTGCAAGAGGCGGGTCGGGTTTCGGTCTCGGAGTTGTCTGTGTCCAGGGCCAACCGCTCGGTGCGGCTTTGGGAACATGTGGTCACCTGCCTCGCCCAGGGCCACCAGCCCGACGCGGAAAAGGTGGCTGCGGTGGGCTATCTGATGCGTACCACGGCCGTTTATGGATCCGGCAAGCTGGGGGCCGCCGACCGTGGCGTCACCGAGGACCGGCCCGAATGCCACGGCCCCTTCCAGATAGAGATGCTGTCGGTCTATCTGACGCGCTGCTTCGTGATGGATCTGGTCGAACACATGGCCCGCGCCCGGTCCCCCGACACTGCCGTGCCGCTCGACCCTGGCTTGCGCCGCCGCTTCGGCATCGGCAATTCCACCGGGCTGGGTCTGGCTCCGTTCCTGGTCAATCACCCGGTCTTGCTGAACAACTGGATCGCCACGCGCGAGACGGCGCTGGCGCGGGTGCGCTCGGTCGAGACGGCGGCGGCCAGCGAGGTTACCGTTTTCCGCGACCGGCTGGACCGCGCCATCCGGAATGCTGCCGACTGGCGCTCCGAGCATCCGATGCAAATCGAACGGCTCGGCCATCTGCGCGCCGATCTCGATGCCCTGAAGGCCCGGCTGGAGGGGTTCGATTTTGCCATCCATCCGTGGGACCGGCTCTATCGCTGGGCCGAGGACGCCCTGTCGGTCGAAGGGCAGGAACAGTTGGTGTCGCTGCTGTTGGAGCCCTATGGCGAACTTGTCGACGATCTTGAAGGCGGCCTTGCCGCCGACGAGGCCGCAGCCCGCCGCATCGACGGGGCGATGAGCGTCGCAGACCTGCGTCGGCTGATCAAGGCGCATTACGGTTGGGCGTTGGCCATCGACTGGACCCAGCGCGATGCTCAGGCCCGGGCCTGGTACGTGTCAGAGGAAAAGCTGGAGCCTCGGCTGGGTGAGCGGTTCGAGGAACCCATCGCCGAATATGAACAGCCCCTGGCCCCGGGGCGCGACGCCGCCGCGCTGGCCCGCGATCTGCACGGTTGTGATCCGTCCCTCAGCATCGCGGATTTTCTGACGAGCCACCCCGAGCACCGCCACATCGTGCGCCGGGTCCAGTTGGTCGACCGCTACCCCTATGCCGAGATCCGCGACAACACCATTGCGGCCCACATGATGCCGATCGACTGGCTGCGCTGCAAACTGGCATGTTTCGGGGCCACCCATTTCGACCCACGCTCGGACCGTTGGGTGCGGATCAACATGTTCCAGAACGCCCCCTTCCCGCCGGAATTGCCGGATACCGGCGATGACTGGGCCTATCCGGAGGTGAAGCCATGAGCTTTTCGCTGATCGAAACCGAGACGCTGGCCCGCAAGGCGGCGCGTGGGGCGGGCATGTCCTGGGGGCTGGCCGAAGAGGCCGGCTTTGCGGTGCGCTGGTCAGAGGCGCGGGGGTTGCCGGGGGCGGAACTGCTGGCGGCGCTGCTGCAGCAAACCGATGGCGATGACCGGGCGCTTGTCGCCCCGCAGCCCGGTGATGTCTGGCGGGCCGAGGCGCCGTTTTGCCCGATCACGGCGGGGGCCGCGCTGGCGGACCGGGCCGGGATGCTGCCGGGGCAGGCACTGCGTCTGGGGCCTGTGCGGTACCCGCTGCTGTTGCTGCCGTATCTGGCAGAGACCGGCCAGGCGGGGTTGTCCTGGGCCGACACCGATATCCGGACCGGCGGCGGCGTCACGGTCGAGGGCGATGCCCGGAAAGCGCTGGCGACAGAGGTCACCTGTGGCTTTGCCGCCTCCGGCTCTCTGCCCTGCCCGCCGACGCAGTGGCGCGCCGGGGTGACGCCAGAGACGCTGGCGGTGCTGAACCGGTTCGCCCATCGCACCTATGCGCCGGACACCGAAGCAAGCCGCCTGGCCGGTGCCGGCGCCGGGCTGACCGACAACGATTGAGGACATGATGAGCGACACAGAGATCCTGAACCTGAACGAGATCGAAGACCTGGCCTTTCATGCGCTGGTGGCCGCCGGCACCAGCGAGACCAACGCCCGGCTCCTGGCAGTGGCAACGGCGCGGACAGAGGCTGACGGGGTGGCCAGCCACGGGCTGGCGTACATCCCGATCTATGCCGAGCATGTGCAATGCGGTAAGGTCGACGGACAGGCCATGCCGGTCATCGAGGCCACGCGCCCGGGGCTGCTGGTGGCCGACGCCCGCACCGGCTTTGCTCACGCCGCGATAGACGAGGGGTTTCGGCGGCTTGTTGCCATGGCGCGGACCCAGGGCATCGCGGCGCTGGCGATCCGGAACTCGTATAACTGCGGCGTGCTGGGGCTGCATACGGGCCGCCTGGCCGAGGCGGGCTGTATGGGGATCGGGTTCACCAATGCGCCGGCCTCGATCGCGCCCTCGGGCGGGAGCAAGCCGGTGGTGGGCACCAACCCGATCTCGGTGGCGGCCCCCGACGGGGCGGGTGGCGCGGCGATCCTGATCGACCAGTCGGCCAGCGTAATCGCTAAATCCGAGATCATGAAACATGCCCGCGAGGGCTGCGACATCCCGCCGGGTTGGGGGCTCGATGCCGAGGGTCAGCCGACCACCGACCCGAACGCGGCGCTGGCCGGGTCCATGGCGCCGGCGGGGGGATACAAAGGGATCGGGCTGTCGCTGATCGTCGAGGTGATGGCAGCGGCGATGACCGGCGCGGTACTGGGCAAGGATGCCAGCCCGTTTTCGGGCACCAGGGGCGGGCCACCGCGGACCGGGCAGTTTTTTATCGCCATCGATCCGGACGCCAGCTCGGGTGGCGTTTTTCAGGCGAAGATCGCCGATCTGGTGCAGGCGATCCATGGGCAAAAGGGTGCCCGGCTACCCGGCGACGGGCGCAGCCGGGCGCGGCGTAGGGCCGAGACAGAAGGCGTCAAGGTGAATGGCGCGACGCTGGCCAGGGTACGGGCGCTGATTGGCTGAGACCGGGCTCATCGCGCCCTTGCGGGCGCTCCTCGCCAGCGAAGAAGGCCGACAGGCCTGATGAGCGTCGGTTGGGCGGTTTCAGACCACCTTGCTGGATGTCCCGCCCAGCCGCTTTGCCATCCAGGCGTTGAGCGCGGCGATCTCGTCTGCGCTCATGCGCAGACCCAGCTTACTGCGCCGCCAGACGATGTCTTCGGCGCAGCGGGCAAACTCGTGCGATATCAGCCAGTTGGCCTCTCGCTCGCTTAGCGTGGCGCCGAAATCATCGCCCAGATCGCCCGGATCCGTAGCGTCGCCCAGCATCGTTGCGGCCTCGGTCCCATAGGCCCGCACCAGCCGCCGCGCCCATTTCGGCGAAAGAAACGGGAACCGCGCCCGCAGATAGGCGATCTGGTCAGCCACCCCGTCGACGGCGAAATCGCCGCCGGGCAGGGCGACGCCAGCGGTCCACTTACCAGCCGTTACCGGCAGATGCGCGCCGATCTTTGCAAGCGCGGCCTCGGCCAGACGGCGATAGGTGGTGATCTTGCCGCCAAAGATGTTCAGCAGCGGCGCGCCGACGCTGTCGTCGATTTTGAGCACATAGTCGCGCGTCGCCGCCGTCGCCGACGAGGCGCCGTCGTCATAGAGAGGCCGCACCCCGGAATAGCTCCAGACCACATCATCGGCCTTGATCGGCGTCTTGAGATACTCCGAGGCGAAGGCGCGCATATAATCGGCCTCTTGCCGGGTGCAGCGCGGCGGCGTGTCGGCGTCATCATGGGCCTGATCGGTGGTTCCGATCAGGGTGAAATCCTCGTGATACGGGATTGCAAAGCCGATCCGGCCGTCGCGGCCCTGGAAGAAATAACATTTGTCGTGATCGAAGAGCTTGCGCGTAACGATGTGGCTGCCGCGCACAAGGCGGACGCGTTCGATGGTGTCGATGTGCACGGTGTCGCGGATCACATCGCCGACCCAGGGGCCGGCGGCGTTGATCAGCATCCGGGCGCTGCGGGTCTGGCGGGCGCCGTCGGCGGTTTCCAGCGTCACCCGCCAGAGCCCGTCACGGGCTTCGGCGGCGACCACCTTGGTGTGGGTCATGATCTCGGCGCCCCTTGCGGCGGCATCGGATGCGTTCAGCACCACTAGACGGGCGTCATCGACCCAGCAGTCGGAGTATTCGAACGCCTTGCCATACCTGTCTTGCAGGTCAGCGCCGACGGGGTCGGTGGTCAGGTCGAGTGACGTGGTGGCCGGCAGGATCTTGCGGCCGCCCAAATGGTCATAAACAAACAGCCCCATCCGGATCAGCCAGGCCGGGCGGCGGCCCCGCATCCAGGGCATGAAAAACCCCATCACCCGGCTGACCGGCGTGTCGCTGTCGAAACGTTGCTGGCGGTGAAAGGGCAGCACAAAGCGCATTGGCCAGCTGATATGTGGCATGGCGCGCAGCAGGACCTCTCGTTCGGCCAGCGCCTCGCGCACCAGGCGGATCTCGAGATACTCCAGATAGCGCAAGCCGCCGTGAAACAGTTTGGTCGAGGCAGAGGAGGTGCCCGAGGCGAGGTCGTTCATCTCGGCCAGCGCCACGCTTAGCCCGCGCCCGGCCGCGTCGCGGGCGATGCCGCAGCCATTGATGCCGCCACCGATGATGAAGAGATCGACGGGAGAGTTCGTTTTATCCTGCATGCCGCACCTAAACGAATGAAAACGAGCATGATATAAGGCAAATATTGGCGATTCGGAAGGAAATTCCCTTGAATTTTCAAGCGAAACGAAAAAATAGAGCGAAAAGGAGCGCCTTATGCCGCAGACATTTCGCCAGCCCGATATCCTGGACGTGGCCCGCCGTGAGGGGCGGGTGACTGTCGATGGGCTGGCCGCGCGATTCGAGGTGACGGTACAGACCATACGGCGCGATCTGACCGAGATGGCCGCGGCGGGGCTGCTGGAGCGGGTGCATGGCGGCGCTGTGCTGCATTCCGGCGTGCGCAATATCGGATATGAGGACCGGCGCGAGCTGAATGCCGGGGCCAAGGCATCGATCGGGCGGCGCTGTGCCGGGATGGTGGCGAACGGGTCGTCGCTGTTTGTCAATATAGGCACCACGGCAGAGGCGGTGGCGCGGGCGTTGCTGCACCACGAGGCGCTGCTGGTGGTAACCAATAATCTCAACGTCGCCAATATCCTGGCGGGCAATCCGGACTGCGAGGTGGTGGTGGCGGGCGGCGCACTGCGGCGGGCCGATGGCGGGCTGACCGGGCATCTGACCATGCGGGTGATCGAGCAGTTCCGGCTGGATCTGGCAGTGATCGGCTGCTCGGCGCTGGACGAGGGCGGCGATGTGCTGGATTTCGACGTCTCGGAGGTGAGCGTCAGCCAGACGATCCTGGCGCATGCAAGGCGGTCGTTGCTGGTGGCGGACGGGTCGAAATTTCACCACGCGGCACCGGCGCGGATCACCACGCTGGAACGGCTGGATTGCCTGGTGACCGATGCGCCGCCGCCGGGCAGGCTGGCGGCGCGGTGTCGTGACTGGGGTACTGCGGTCGAGGTTGCGGGGGGCGAGGTCTTCTAGGGCCTGTTGATATTCAGGATTCCCCTTTTGGCTGATATCTGATTCAAGCTTCCAAAAGGGAGGCTTGAATGCTGAGTGATCGATTCATGATCAGTGACGAGCAATGGGCTTTGATGGAGCCCCATTGTTTGGGGAAG
>JAAELR010000320.1 GCA_024226455.1 Paracoccaceae bacterium | reverse complement strand
GTCCGCACACGGCCCTTGATAAACGAACGCCGGACGCAGCATACTTTGACAGCAAGGAAATGAAGAAAGCGGCATGATTATCAAACCCGATACACCTTAGCTTCGCCGCAAACCTGTTCAGAAAAGCCGGACCACTTCACTCGAAAGGGTTATCATGCCGTAACGTTCAGTCGATTGCCCTGCCGCTTGCCGCCGCGCGCCGGGACGGGCAGTGTGGCGGGCGAACCCAAATGGAGCCCGCCAATGCCCGAAACAGACTGGTCCCGCCTGAAGGCGCACGAGCTGCGCACGCTGGCCGACAACAATGCCGTTGTGATCCTGCCCGTCGCCTCCATAGAGCAGCACGGCCCCCATCTGCCCACCATGACCGATACGCGGCTGGGCCACGAGATCGCCCACCGCGCTGCCCGCAAGGCCTATGGCGCCCGGCCGGTTGTGGTGACGCCGGTGGTCTGGTCGGGCCTGTCAGAGCATCACATGCCCTTCGGCGGCACTCTGACGCTTTCGCACACAACATTCCGCGCGGTGCTGTGCGACCTGATCGCCTCGCTCACCCGGCACGGGTTCCGCGATATCCTGATCTCGAACAGCCATGGCGGCAACATCATAGCCATGCAACAGATCCTCGACGAACTGGCGCCCGACTGCGCTGCCACGCTGGTTGCCACAACCTATGTGATGGAGGCCGGTGAGGATCTGTCGCAGCATCTTCAGGACCAGCCCGGTATCATGCATGCCGGCGAGGGCGAGACCTCGATGATGATGGTCTGCGAGCCCGATCTGGTGGACAGTTCCGACCTGACCGCACATGACACCGAAACTGCAGATGGGCCGCGATTTCTGTCGGCGGGCCGCGCTTCCTACCGCTGGCGGCCCTTCGCTCATATGACCGGAAACGGGGTGGCCGGCAAGCCGGGCCGCGCTACCGCGCAAAAAGGCGAGAAGATGATGGAGGCGGGGGCCGAGGCATTGGCGCGCCTGATCACCGACCCCGACACCTGGTCCGCGCCGCAGGATCTGCGCACCGGGGGGACCATGGATGTGCCATTCAGGAGGTGAGAAAACCATGACCACAACCGGACAGCTCCACACCGCCGAGGGCCGCCACATCGCCTATGACCTGACCGAGGGCGAGGAGCCGACACTGGTATTTCTGGGCGGCTTTCGGTCCGACAAGGAGGGCACCAAGGCGATCCACCTGGAAAACTGGGCCCGCGCGCATGGCCGGGCCTTCCTGCGTTTCGACTATTCCGGGCATGGGCAAAGCAGTGGCGATTTCCTCGACGGTAGCATCGGAGATTGGACAGATGATGCATTCCGGGTAATCTCTGCGCTGGCGAAGGGTTCGGTACTGCTGGTCGGCTCGTCGATGGGCGGTTGGATTTGCCTGAGTCTGACACAGAAGTTAAAGGGAAAAATCTGCGGATTTGTGGGAATTGCGTCAGCGCCGGACTTTACCGAGGATTCGATGTGGGAAGGTTTCACCGAAACCCAGCGCGCCGAACTTGCACAGAACGGACAAGTGGCCCTGCCCGGCGACTATTCCGAAGAGCCCTACATCATAACGCGAAAACTCATCGAGGATGGCCGCGACCAGCTGGTTCTGCGCCGTCCCCTGCCGCTGCCGTTCCCGGTGCGCCTGCTGCAGGGCACCGGCGATACGGATGTCGATGTTTCCGTGGCGCTGCGTCTGCTGGCGCATGCCGAGGGTCCGGATATCCGCCTGACACTGGTCAAGGATGCCGATCACCGGTTCTCGACCCCAGATTGTCTGAGCCTCGTCGTTTCCGCCGTCGAAGAGGTGCTGGCCGCCCGTGCGTAAAACCGGCGGCGTGCCTGGCTGTGTGCTGCTGGCCCCGGCCCCGCTGGCAGGAGGGATCCGGATGCTGGGGGCTTTCGAACCGGTCGAGATCGGTTTTGCCGCCCCGGAGCGGGTCTTCCATTCGCCCGACGATCAGGCGGTGCGTCCCGTCGACACAGAACGGATCGCTGCCGCCTTGGGCGGCGGTGCGGTGCCGAAACCACAGCATCTGCCGCCCGGCAATGACCTCTTTGCGCATACCCTCACTGGCGATACACTCAGCCCCGACCCAACCGGCCCTTTGGTGCAACAGATCCTCGACCGGGCCGCAACCCTGTAACGCGATGAACGGAACCGCCATGGAGCAACGCATCAGCCTGATCACCCTCGCCGTCGACACTATCGATCGCTCGGCGGCGTTCTACACCGCGCTTGGCTGGCAAGAAGAGCAAAGCCCCGACGGCATCGCCGCCTTCAACCTTCTGGGCCAGACACTTGGGCTATACCCAAAGGCGATGCTGGCGCGCGATATGGGACTGGACGAGACGGGTATCGGCGGGTTTTCGGGCATTACCCTGGCGCATAATGTGCCAGCCAAGGAAGACGTCGCGCCGCTCTACGACGCTGCCCTCGCCGCCGGCGCCCGTGCCATCAAGCCGCCGCAGGATGTCTTTTGGGGCGGTCACATCGCCTATTTCGCCGACCCCGATGGCCATGTGTGGGAGATCGCCTGGAACCCGTTCTCGCCGCTCGGCCCCGACGGCGCGTTTCAGTGGTCCGGTGCGTGAGGCGGCCCAGGACAGACATATACCGCACTCGAAGATTTCGGACGCCAGCGGCTCAGCCGTCATTTCGAGATGCGCAATTTCCTGACCAGCGAGATCGCCAATTTCTATCGCCTGATCAACTTTCCCGACGACCCCGACCTGGCGCTCTCGGCCGGTCGGCAACTGGCCGAGAACCTGTTGGAGCTGCTGGTCGAAACCTTCGGCTCTATCGACATCCGGTCCGGCTATCGCCATCCGGATATGAATGAATTCGGCTCTAGTCCATTGATTCAGCCGATTTGCGGGTAAAGACGAGCCAGTTTGATGCGGGCATCTTTTGTTGAGAAGCGCCAGTTTACCTTTGCCCCTGCGGTGTTTCGTTCGTTTTCTCATGCCTGGATTTCGGCGCCCAAGGCGTGGCGGTCGGGGATACGCCTGTCGAGACACTGGCGTGCGAGTGTGCTCAGTTCACATTCTGCGATGTTGAGCCATGAGCCATGTTTGGGCGTGTAGTGCCACTCAAACCGCCCGACGAT
>JAAELR010000319.1 GCA_024226455.1 Paracoccaceae bacterium | reverse complement strand
ATCGTCGGGGGGCGGCAAATCGCCGACCGCTTTCTCTACGACATCCGCAAGACCATCGGCGATCTCGTCGCCGACAACCACTACGGCCGTCTCACGGAACTGGCGCGCCAGCACGGGCTCCAGACGCATCTCCAGGCCGGGGGCGCACATTTCATGATGATCGATCCCTTGAAATGCCTTGGCCGGGTGGACATTCCGATGGGCGAATTCTGGGTCAAATCGCCCCATCGCCCCACCGACGACGCGCGCTTCTACGTCAAGCAGGAGGCATCCGCGGCGCATATCTATGGCAAGAAACGGGTCATGCTCGAGGGCTTCAGCGCCCAGCGGCAGCTCTTATGGTCGCAATCGCCCTATGAAATGAAGGACTCGGTGGACCGCGCATTTTGCGAGGGCGGCAACTGGATTGCCCCCATGCAGGCGAGCGCTCGCCACGATCTCTCCAAACTGCCCGGTGATGTGTCCAAGGGCGGCGAGGAGTTCAATCCCAACCTGACTTATTGGAAACTGGCCCGCCCCTGGTTCGACTATATCGCCCGCTGCAGTTACCTGCTCCAGCAAGGCTTTTTTGTGGCCGATGTGCTGTACTACTACGGGGACCAGGTGCCCAACCGCGTGTCCCGCAAGAAAATCGATCCGGCCCGCGGCCCGGGCTACGACTACGATGTCATCAACGCCGAGGCCCTCCTGGACCGGGTGCAGGTGAAAGACGGCCGTCTGGTCCTGCCCGACGGCATGTCCTACCGGCTTCTGGTCTTGCCCGACCGGCAGGAAATGCCCGTCGAAGTGCTCGCCGGAATCGAGGCCTTGGTGAAGTCCGGGGCCACCGTGATCGGGCCGCGGCCGGTTCGCGATCCCGGACTCAGGGATTATCCGGCGTGCGATGCCAAAATCGAGAAGATGGCGGCCAGGCTGTGGGGGAACTGCAACGGCGAAACGGTGCGCGAGCACCGCTATGGGGATGGCCGCATCGTCTGGGGAAGCGATCCCAAGGAGGTGCTGGCCTCCATGCGCGTCGGACCCGATTTCACCT
>JAAELR010000318.1 GCA_024226455.1 Paracoccaceae bacterium | reverse complement strand
AGCCGCAGCAAGCGCGCCCTGGCGACGGGCAACGGCCTTGCCACGGTGGTCATGTTCGTTTTGCACAAGCAGGTCAGGCTGCGGCGGCGGCTCAACGTCAAGGCTGTGGCGGGCAAAGCCGCGCGCCGCCTGGCACCCAACATTGACCGCGAATACCGGTCCAGAGCCAAACGGCGGCGCTGATGGCTGTCACCAGACATGAGGCGATCATTGCGGCCCTGGTCGCGCTTTGCACCGGCAATGTGGTTGCCCAGGTGATGCACGAGGAAGCCTTGCCGCAAGAGATCCCGGACCAGGGCCTGGCAAATCTCCGGGCCGCCCAGGCCGAGCGCGAAGGCCAACACCTTGGCACCGGCACCATCGAATGGGTGCGCCGGGTTGAGGTCGAGATCGTGGTGCAGGCGCCGGCATCCGCCGCCCGCATCGCTGCCCTTGAGGCAGTTGTTCTGGCCTTTGGGGCCGCTCTCAGCGGTCAGACGCTTGGCGGTCTGGTCGATCATATCGACCTGGGCGTGCCCGAGGATGCCGATGACATCGGCTTTGAGGGGACCGCCACGGTGAAGGCGGCAGTGCTGCCATTCGATCTTTTCTACACAACCACGTCAAACCCATTGGAGGCATCGACATGACCAACGCGCGCGGCGATCAGGCCAAACTCTTTTTGCGGCGGCAGACCGTTTTCGGCACCGCCGCGGCGGCAGGCGACGGCAAGTTTCTGAGCCTGCCATTCTATCGCTTCGAAAACGCGCCCAAGGCCGGGCTGGAAGAGGATGACGCCATCTATGGCGATGCCCATACCGGTGACGCGGTCGATGGGCTGCGCGATGCGGGCGGTTCCATGGAAGTGCCCCTTGGCATCAACTCGATCGGCTGGCACCTTTACGGCCTTTTCGGTGCGCCTGTTACCACCGGCGCCGGGCCCTATACCCACGTTTTCGAGCCCGCCGATACCATCGTGCCGGTAATGCAGACCGCGGGCCTGAGCCTGATGGATGTGAACCAGCATTTCCTGCAGGACACGCTGACCTATATGGGAATGCAGATCGCGGCGCGCAAGAATGGCCAGCGTGCCCGCGCCACCTTCGATCTCCTGGCGCGCGAGGAAACCGCCGGCGGGGTTATCCTGGACAACACGCCGGTCACCTATTCCCCCGACGCGGTGCCGGTCGGATTTGTCGGCAAGGTCCAGATGGACGGCGGCGATGTGGCAAGCGTCACCGAGTTCAACGCCACCATCGCCAGCGGCACAGAGCTGGACCAGGAGGCCATGAATGGCCTGGCCACGGGGGCGGCGTTCAATACCGGCCGGTGGGCTCTGACCGGTTCGATCGCGGCGCGGTTCACCAACCGCACCTGGTACGATCTGGGCGCCGGAACCACGGCCTGCACGCTGCAGCTGGCCTATGATCTGGGTGCTGCCGGATCGCTCAAGTTTCTTTTCCGCAACGTGCGTTTTGAGCGTTCCGGGGTTCCCATCACTGGCCGCGACGTCCTGTCCACCAGTTTCAACTGGCGCACCGCGCGGCCCGAGGGCGGCAATGCGCCCCTGACGGTCACGCTGGTCAACCCCACGGCCGACTATGCCAACCCGACCTGATGAGGGGGCCGCCTGAATGCCAGTAAAGCTGTCGCGTGCATCATGGGCCGAGCGGGCGATCCCGCTCGGCTACGGTGTCTCTGTAACGTTTCGCCGCTTTGGCTACGCCGAGTACAAGGCGGCCGAGGCCCTGGCCCACAAGCGGGCGCGGGCTTCGGTCGAGACGGCAAATCTGGGGCTGTTGGAACTGGGCGATGATGAGGTCCTGAGCGATGAGGCCGAGGCCGATCTGATCGGCAAGGCTGCCGAGATCCTGATCGATACCCTGGTGCTGATGCATGCCAGCGGCTGGGAAGGTGTCGAGGATGCTGACGCCAGCACCGAAGGCAACATCGTGGCCTGTCCCCTCACGGCCCAGACCTGGGCCCAGTTTCGCAGCCATTGCCCGGTGCTGGTCGATGTCCTGCAGCAGCGCCTGGTCCTGCTGCACCAGATGATCGATGCGGAGGGAAAAGGCTTCGCGCCCTCGCCAGATACCGCCATTCCGGCGGGCTGAAACACTGTGAAGGATGCCGCACATCGGATGATCCGGCATTCTCGTGCAGTCGTTTCGGCGGTGAGGGCGCGTGCCCGGAAGATGGTCTGGAGCCAAGGACTGTAGAGGGCCACCGGTTTTTGGCCGTGGTGCCTTTGATTGAAAGCCAGGTGCGGATTTCCATGGCCGGCATGGTCGGGATGGATGTGGCGGCCTGCCTGCCCATCCTGAGCGCCTGCGGCCTGGATGGGGATGTTGCGGCCCTGTTTTTGACGTTCTGGGAACAGGGGCGGTTGATGGCCAACAGGGACATGAAAGAAGACAGCGAATGAGCCGGGCAGAGCGCAATTACACCATCCGGCTCAGTGCGGCCGGCAAGGCGCAGCTTGAGGCTGACCTGAAACAGATCGGCAGCAGCGGTCAGCGGGCGCTTGGCCTCATCCAGCGTTCCACCAAGCCCGCATCGGCCGGGCTGCGCGAGGTCAGCCGCGACAGCGCGGCGGTCCAGGCGCAGCTGCGCGGCATCGGGCAACAGGTTCCGGCGGTGCAGCGCCTGGCCCGGCTGATGAGCACCACGGCCCTGACCGGCTCGCTGGTGCTGTTTGCCAAGTCGGCTCTGGACGTCGCAAAGACCTTTGAGGCGTCGATGAAACGGGTGCAGGCCGCAACCCGCGCGCCTGAGGACCAGATTGAACGGCTCGCCCTCAAGGCCAAAGCTCTGGGGGCAACCACGGCGTTCACCGCCACTGGCGCGGCCGACGCCATAGAGGTGCTGGCCAGGAACGGGCTCGGCGTTGCCGAGATCCTGGGCGGCGCACTGGATGCAACCCTGTCGATGGCCGGCGCTCTGGGCGGCGAGCTGGCGCCGAGCGCCGACCTGGCCACCGACCTGATGCAGCAGTTTGGGCTTGCGGCTGATGAGCTGCCCCGGATCGCTGACCGGATTGCCGGCGCCGCGCTCACATCGAAATTCGGCTTTGACGATCTGCGCCAGGCCATCGGCCAGGCCGGTGGCGTGGCGGGCAAGTTCGGGGTGGATATCGACGGGTTTCTGACCGCGCTCAGTGCCACGGCCTCCGGCTTTTCCAGCGGCGCCGATGCGGGCACCAGCTTCAAGACCTTCCTGCAGCGCCTGACGCCTGAAAGCAAAGAGGCGCGGACGGCGATCGCCGATCTGGGTCTGGAGTTCTTCGATGCCCAGGGCAATTTGCAGACCATGGAGAACATCGCGGGCCAGCTGCAGACCGCGCTGGCCGGGCTGAGCCAGGAGGCGCGCCAGAGCTCGCTGAAAACCATCTTTGGAACCGACGCCATCCGGACGGCTCTGTTGCTGGCTGATGTCGGCGCCGAGGGCTTTGCCAACCTGCAAGGTCAGGTCCAGGCGGTCAGCGCGGCCGAGCAGACCGAGGTCAGGATGCAGGGCCTTGAGGGCGCGCTGCGCGAGGTTGCCAGCGCCTGGGAAGCTCTGCAGCTGCGCTCTGCCGAGGCCGGAGGGCTGGATCTGGCCGAGGCGGCGGCCGACCGTCTGGCGGAAGCCTTGCGCTATGTCACCGAGAATTTCGAGCAGGTCGAGGAAGTGGTCGAGCGCGTAGCCCAGGCCCTGGTGGTTTACCTCATCGGGCGCGGCATGCGTCCGCTGATTGCCATGCTGCTGGCGCGCCGCGCCGTGCTCATCGAGTTTGCCGGCGCGGTGACGGGCATGGGGACCAGTGCGGGGCGCGCCGCCAGGGGCCTGGGTCGCATGGCCATTGCGGGTCGGGCTTTATCGACGCTGGCGGGCGGTCCTGCGGGGTTGCTGCTGACCGTTGCCACGCTGGGCGCGTTGTTCGTCAACACCGACAGGGCGGCGGATGCAATCGAGGCGGCAGAGGCCGCGGCGGACAAGGCTGGCCGGGCTTTGGAGGCGTATGGCCAAGCGTCGCAAAAGGCCAGGGCTGAACAGGCCGAGCTGGGTGGTGCTGTGTCCGAGACCACTGCAAAACTGCTTGAGCAAAGCGAGGCGGCGCTGAATACCGCGCTGGCGGACGCAGAGCGGGCGATGGGCGAGGCCGAGAGTGCGGCGGCCAGGATGTTCAAGCGCCTGGCGGTGCGGATCGAGCGGCCCAACTATATAGGGGATCAGGGCGGCTTTGTCGGCATGTTGTTTCCCGAGGATGTCGAGAATGACTTTCTGACCCGCCTGGCGAATGTCAGCCGGGCGGTAAGCCAGGGCCGGGAGCCGTTCGCGGCCCTGGCGGCGGAAATAGAGGCCATCGGGCGGGTGCCGGAACAGGCCGAGCCCCTGGCGCTCTGGGTCGAGGATCTGGCGTCAAATGGCGAAATGGCCGGAAAAGAGTGGGAGAAATCCTCACGGCAGTTGCGGGAGATGGCGAACGCCCTGGGGCTCTTTGGCGTTGAGCTTGATGCGATCGATGCGGCCGGGACGGCAGATGAGGCCGAGCGCGCCTGGATGGATCTGGTCAAATCGATGCTTGAGGCGATGGTTGCCTCGCGCCGGGTTGCCAAAGAACTGACCGAGGCCGAGCGCGAATTGCTTGACCAGGCGGTGCGGACCGAGACCCGGATCGGCGACCTCAGGGACGCCATCAATGAGGTCTGGGGCGTGGTCATCGGTGAAGATGGCGAGATCACGCTGTTCGACAAGATCAAGGAAGGCGCACTTGAAGCGGCTGTCGCTGTCGATGCCCTGGCGGGCAAGACCGAAACGGCGTTGCAGGTATATGCCAGGACGCGGGCGCATTCCGACAAGGTCACGAAGGCCCAGGGCATCAGCGATGCGGCCAGCCGGGGCATCCTCGATCTGATCGCCCGCGCCGAAGGAACCGATGGCGCGCCCCGGTCGCGCGGATACAACACCACGCTCGACTATGGCCGCTGGACGGGTGGCCCGCAAAACCTGACCGGCATGACGCTCGATGAGATCCTGGCTCTTGGGCTGAGCATGCGCACCGATGAAAACCGGGCAACTCATGCCGGCGGCGGGTCATCGGCCCTGGGGCGCTATCAGATTGTCGGGACCACGCTGCGCGGCCTGATGCGGCAAATGGATCTGAGCGGCACTGAGCTTTACGACCCGGCAATGCAGGACCGGCTGGCCATGGAACTGGTCAGGCAGAGCGGCAACGCGGCGGGGATGCAGGGGACGTGGCAGGGCCTGCAGAACGTGTCACCGTCAACCATCAGCACGGCCCTGGGCCAGCAGCCCATTCCTCGCATCGATCCCGAGATCAACCGCACCAATGCGGCCACGGCCGAGCAACGGCGCAGAACGCTTGAGGCGGAGCGTGCCGCACTCGATGCGCTGATTGCGACCGGTGATGACCACCTGGCCCAGCTGGGTCTTGAGCAGGAGCTGATCGGCAAGACCGCGGCTGAGGCCGAATATCTGCGGTTCATGTTCGACAAGCTGCGCGAGGCCAAGGCGGCGGGCGTCGATGTCGATGCCACAGTCACCGCGTCCGGCCAGACCGTGCGCCAGGTGCTGGAAGAACAAGCCCGGGCCGCCGCCGCAGCAGCGGAGCAGATCGAGCGCACCGGCAAGGCGATTGGCGAGATGTCGCAAGAGGGCCAGGACGCGCGCTCGATGCTGGGCAACATCTTTGAGGGCTTGCGCAACGGGTCGCTGACCGGGACGGAGGCTGTCGGCGAGTTGTTCGACTATCTGCAGCGGCGCATTCTCGAGGCGGCGTTCGATCCGTTGCTTGACTATCTGGCCAACCTTGTCGGCTCGCTGTTCACGGGGGGCATTGGCGGCCAGGGCGGTATTCTGGGCGGTCTGTTTGGGCGCGCGCAGGGCGGCCCCATTCAGGCGCTGGCCGGTGGCGGAGATGTCCAGGCCGGCGGGCGTCAGCTGGGGCGGATCGACGGGCGCGGGGGTCCGAGCGAGGACAATATCCTGCTCTGGGGCAGCAAGGGCGAATACATGCACAACGCCGCCGCCGTGCGCTATTACGGCCTGGACTTCATGGACAAGCTCAATGCCATGGCCATTCCCCGCCTGGCGGGCGGCGGTGCGGTGGCGCCTGGCTTCTTGACCGGTGGGGCCCGGCGTGGCGATGGCCGCGCCGACGGTCGGCCCGGTCAGGTCTTTGGGGATATCAACGTGAGCGTCGGGGATGTCGGCGACCGCGATCCCAGCCAGGTTGGCCACGAGATCGCCCAGGCCATGGCCGATGAGCTGCCCCACGCGATCGATGCCCGGATGAGCCGCCAGATGCGCCCCGGCGGTTTGCTCTATGGGTTTGCCACGAAAGGTGGCCGCTGATGGCTGATGCATTCACCCCGCCAAAGCCGGCTTCCGTTTCGGGGTACAACTACCAGGAGGAAGCCGGGGTCAACCGGGCCCAGTTCGAGGGCAACTATAGTCAGCGCAGCGGCTCTGGCCCCAACGCCTGGCAAGGCCGGGTCAAGCTGAGCTGGCGCAATCTCACCCTGGTTCAGCTCGATGCCATCCGGGGGTTCATCAGGCCGAGGAATGGCCGGGCGGCCTTTCTCTACCAGGTGCCCGGCACCTCGGCGCCCGAGCTCTGGACCTGTCCCAACCTGAATGTCCGGCCAGAGCGCAACAAGCAGCACTGGGCAATCGCTCTGGACCTTGTCAGGGAGAACGATCTCTGATGCCTGTCGAGTTTGACGATGAGCTGCAGCGCGAGCTTGAGGGGTTCGAGCTCGACGATGTGATCGAGCTTTTAACCGTGAACGCCACGGCGATCGGCGGCGGCACGTATTTCTTTGCCCCGGCGCCCGTTCCGGATGGCAATGGCAACCAGGTCGCGCCGGTATTCGCGGGCAACACCTATATGGTCGTGCCGTTTCAGGCGGAAGGGTTCGACTATAGCACCGGAGGCGTGCTGCCTCAGCCGGTGGTGCGGTTCGCTATCGCGCGCGAGGATGGCGATACCGTCTCTGACGCGGCATATCTTCTGGCGCTCCTGGCCTCGCTCGATGACATGCTGGGGGCTCAGGTGCTGCGCACCAGGACGCTGCGCAAGTTCCTCGATGACGGGTCGGACCCGAACGCTCAGGCTCACATGGGGATCGACGTCTTCACGGTGGCGCAAAAGCCGGTGGCCGATGACCGGATTGTCGAGTTCCGCCTGAAGGCCGCGATCGATGTCGAGGACGTGCAATTGCCGCGCCGCCGCGCCGTTGATTATTGCACGGCCCGCTACCGCGTCGCGCTGCCCGGCGGCGGGTTCGATTACGCCGACGCGATCTGTCCCTATACCGGGGCCAGCCATTTCGATGATAGCGACCAGGCTGTTGCCACCGGGGCAGAGGATATCTGCTCCAAAAGCCTGGCGGGCTGCAAGGCGCGGTTCGGGGCCAACGCGGTGCTGCCATATTACGGCTTCCCGGGCGTCGGCAAGTTCACGAGGACCTGAGGCATGGCCCATCATCCAGAGTTTTTCCGCCAGCCGACAGCGCCCTTCACGGCCCAGGTTCTGGCCGCCGCCAGGCGTCATGCGTTCGAGGCTCAGCCTCATGAGGCATGCGGTCTGGTCCGGCTTGGCGCATATGTGCCGTGCGACAACGTTGCAGAGAACCCCGAAAGCTCATTTGCGATCGATGACGACCTCTTTGCCGGGGCGGTCCTGTCCGGTGAGCTTGAGGCGGTGATCCATTCCCACCCCGGGGGCGGGTCCTGGTGGCCGACGGCCGCCGACATGCTGAGCCAGATGAGCGCCGATGTGCCCTTTGCCATCCTGGTGCCCGGCGAGCAAAGCGCCGGGCTGGCCTGTCACTGGGGCACGCCCCGCCCGCCGCTCTTTGATGAAGCCGGCCAGCATCAGGGCCGGGCGTTCTTGCACGGTGTCAGCGATTGCTACACGCTTTGCCAGGATTACTATGCGGGCGTCGGGATCGATCTGCCGGACTTTGCCCGGGACTGGGAATGGTGGGTCGAGCCCGAGAAATACGGCAACCTCTATCTCGACAATCTGGCGGCCCAGGGCTTTGACATCGTGACAACCGACCCGCGCCTTGTTCCCGGCCTGGCCCGGCCCGGTGACGCCTATCTGATGCGCATCGCGTCCGATGTGCCAAACCACGCCGGCATCTATCTCGGGGGCGATCTGCTGCTGGAGCACTTGCCCCGCAACCTGTCGCATCGCGAACCGATGGGCCGCAAGCTCAAGCGGGTCACCCACTGGCTGCGCCCCGGCGGTCTTGGCTGACCGGCCGCCGCCCGTCGCGCAAAGCGTCCTAAATCTATCGAACCCCGGAAAGGGACAATGATGCTGGTTATGGTGACGGTGCATTTGCATGGCTCATTGGGCAAGGCGTTTGGCGGCAAGCTTCGCATGGCGGTCCACAGCCCGGCCGAGGCGGTCCGTGCGATGGTCTCGCAGCTCGACGGGTTTGGCGATCATGTGGAGCGGCGGCTTTACCAGGTGTACCGGGGCCCGGTCGGGCGGGGCCGCGACAATGACCCTCAGGAGCTGCATATCCAGCTGGCCGGGGGTGAGCGGGATATTCACTTTGTGCCGCGTGCGCGGGGGTCGAAAGAGCGGGGCGTTGGAAAGATACTGCTGGGCGGTCTGCTGATCGCGGCCAGTTTTGTCATCCCCGGTTCATGGGCCATCCTGGGCCAGGGCATTGCCGGCCTGGCTGGAAATATCGGCGTCGCCATGGTGTTGGGCGGCGTGAGCCAGATGCTGGCCCCAGGCACGCCTGACCGCAGCGATGAAGAGCAACCCAAGTCTGATTTGTTCGGCGGGGCCCTGAATGTGACCACGCCCAATGCGGCTATCCCGGTGATCGCCGGGACCTGCGAGGTCGGCTCTGTGGTGGTGAGTGCGGCGATACATATCGAGGACAGGGCCGGGAACGAGAGTTAGCGGGTGAGCAGAACATGAGCAATTTGGTGGCGGAAAAGCAGGCGTTCGGGCGCGGCAAGAAAGGCGGCATGGGCAAGGGTGGCGGCGGGTCCAGAACACCGCGCGAGGCGCCTGATAATCTGCTCAATGACAGCACGCTCTACGCAATCCATGTGGTTTCCGAGGGGGAGATCGGCGGCTGGGCCGATGTCGCCAACCCCGGCAAGTGCATCTTTTTCGATGGCACGCCACTGCAGAATGACGATCTGAGCTTCAACTT
>JAAELR010000317.1 GCA_024226455.1 Paracoccaceae bacterium | reverse complement strand
GATGACCTATAACGTGCTGGAGGACTCCAGCTTCCGCGAAGACCTGCCGTTTTTTGGCGGTGCGGTGATCTTTGACCACAAGGGCAAGGAACGGGACGCCAACAAGCGCGTCATCGACAAGCTGGTCGAGGTTGGCGCCCTGCTGGCCCGGGGCCGCATGAAGCATAGCTACCCGCATAGCTGGCGCTCCAAGGCGCCGCTGATCTTCCGCAACACGCCGCAATGGTTCGCCGCCATCGACCGCCCGGTCGGTGACGGGCAGGACGATTATGGCAAGACCATCCGCGAAAGGGCGCTGAGGTCAATCGACGAGTTGGTCACCTGGACGCCTCAGAGCGGTCGCAACCGGCTTTATTCGATGATCGAGGCGCGGCCCGACTGGGTGCTGAGCCGTCAGCGCGCCTGGGGCGTGCCGCTGACCTGCTTTGTCAAAAAAGGTGCACGCCCGGACGATCCTGACTTTCTGCTGCGCGATCCGGCGGTGAATCAGCGCATTCTTGACGCATTCGAACAAGAGGGCGCCGATGTTTGGTATGTGCAAGGCGCCAAGGAACGGTTCCTCGGGGGCGATTACAGCGCCGAGGATTACGAGCAGGTGTTCGATATTCTCGACGTCTGGTTTGATAGTGGCTCGACACACGCCTTCGTGCTGCGCGACCGCGCCGACGGGGTGGCAGACGGCATCGCCGACCTCTATCTGGAAGGCACCGACCAGCACCGTGGCTGGTTCCATTCTTCGATGCTGCAGGCCTGCGGCACCAAGGGCCGCGCGCCCTACCGGGGCGTGCTGACCCACGGTTTCACGCTGGACGAGAAGGGCGTGAAAATGTCCAAGTCCCTGGGCAACACCATCGTTCCCGACCAGGTGGTCAAGCAATACGGTGCCGATATCCTGCGGCTTTGGGTGGCGCAGACCGACTATACCAACGACCAGCGCATCGGGCCGGAGATCCTCAAAGGCGTTGCCGACAGTTATCGCCGGCTCAGGAACACCATGCGGTTCATGTTGGGCAACCTGCACAAGTTTGTGCCGGAAAACCGCGTGGCGGTCGAGGATATGCCGGAACTGGAACGCTGGGTGCTGCATCGGCTGGCTGAACTGGATCACAAGGTCCGCAAGGGCTATGCGGTATACGATTTCCAGGGCGTGTTCCGCGCGGTGTTCGAGTTTGCCACGCTGGATCTTTCCAGCTTCTATTTCGACATCCGCAAGGACGCGCTGTACTGCGACGGGCCGGGCCCGCGCCGCGATGCCGCCCGTACGGTGCTGGACATCCTGTTTCGCCGCCTGACCACCTGGCTTGCCCCGATCCTGGTCTTCACCTGCGAAGAGATCTGGCTGGAACGCTTCCCGGGTGACGACAGTTCGGTGCATCTGACGGATATCCCCGACACGCCTGCCGATTGGCTGGACGAGCCGCTGGCGGCGAAATGGGAGGCGATCCGCAGGGTGCGCGGCGTGGTCACCGGGGCGCTGGAGATCCAGCGCCGTGACAAGGTGATCGGCGCCAGCCTCGAGGCCGCCCCGGTGGTGCATGTGCGCGACGCCGGCATGCTGGCCGCCGTCAGGTCGGTCGATTTCGACGACATCTGCATCACATCCGCCATTCAGTTGACCGGCGACCCTCAGCCGCAAGAGGCGTTCCGCCTGCCCGAGATCGAGGGCGTCGGCGTGGTGTTCGAAACCGCCGAGGGCGGCAAGTGCCAGCGCTGCTGGAAGATCCTGCCCGATGTCGGCGGCCACGCGCATCCGGGCACCTGCCGGCGCTGCGACGAGGCGCTGGGCTAGGGCCGCGTGGCGGCGCGCATCGCCAGACGCGAGGTCGTTGACCTCTCGGCGTTGGACGATGCAAGCCGCCGCGACCTGGCCCATGCGCTCTACCCGGTGCATGCGCAGATCAACAGCCGCATCGACGAACAGGGTTTTCACCACTACGCGCTGTCCCCGCCCGCGCGCCGCAACATCGCAGGGCTTTGCCGCGATGCGACCGGCCAGATGGTGCGCGATGACGGCTGGGTCACCAAAGAGCCCGCGCCGGCGGCGCAACGCTTCGCCGATCTGCCGGACGTGGCCTGTTTCATGTGGCGCAATCCCGGATATGTCCGGGGCCACGGCATGCTGGTGCCGCTGGGCGTCTACGACATCTCTGTCGCCCTGCTGCGGCGCCTTGCAGAGATCCTGCGGGGGCGGAAATGAGCGAGGGCGTCTTCTTTGCCGTTCTCGCGGCGGCCCTGCTGCATGCCACCTGGAACGCGCTGATCAAGACCGGCGGCGACCGGCTGGGCGCGATCCTGGCGATGACGCTGGTGCAGGCCAGCCTGGGGCTGGCGCTGACAATGTTCCACCCCTGGCCCGCGGCCGAGGTCTGGCCCTGGCTTGTCGCATCGGGCGCGCTGCACGCGGTCTACAAGCTGTTTTTGCTCAACGCCTACGAGCACGGTGATCTCAGCCGGGTCTATCCCATCGCCCGCGGCACCGCGCCGTTTTTGGTGCTGGTGGTCGGCGGCCTGTTCATATCCGACAAGCTGCAAACGCTAGAGATCGCCGGCGTCGCGGTGCTGATCACCGGTATCCTGACCATGGCGCATGGGGTGTTCCGCTCGGGAGAATCGCGCCGGCTCTTGCCCTTCGCGCTGGGCTCGGCGCTGGCCACGGCGGGCTATTCCATCGTCGACGGGCTGGGCGCGCGGGTGGCGGGCAACGCGACCATGTTCGTCGGCTGGCTCTTTATGCTCGACCTGCTGATATTGTTCCCCACTACGCTGCTGATCTACCGCCGCCTGCCTTTGCCGCGCAGCCGGGCGCGCTGGATCCCCGGCGCCATCGCCGCAGCCGCGTCCTATGGCGCCTACTGGATCACCGTCTGGGCAATGACCATCGCGCCGATCGCTTTGGTGACGGCGCTGCGCGAAACCTCGATCCTGTTCGCGGTGCTGATCGGCTGGCTGATCTTCGGCGAGCGGATGAACGCCGGCAAGGCGGTGGCGGCGGCGCTGATCCTGACCGGTGTGGTGCTGACCCGGCTGTGATCCGCCCCACTTCAGGTTTCTTTGGAGTATTCTTCTGTCAAGTAATCGAAAGTTAACAGATTTGCGGTTTCCACCCTCAATGGGATTTACGGAGTTCTAATGCCTGAGACGTTCGTAGCAAAACACCAGGGAACCGTAGAGCAAAAGCCCGGCGGAGCGTTGGGCGAGCACTGCAATTGTCGTGCTCAGGCAGAACTCGACCTTCTCGGAAAACGGCTTGGGCATGATTTGAGGGCACCGCTTCGGGCGATCAGTATCATACCGCAGTGGATTGCCGAGGATATGGATGAAGCCGGGACACCGGTGCCGCCCCCAATTGCCGACCATCTTCAGACCCTGGAAAGTCAGGCCAAACGGATGGACAGCCTTCTGGTCGGCGTGCTGGAGTTCATCAAAGTCGCCAACGCGGACCAGCCGAGAGAACTGATCTCGACAGAAATGGAAATTGCCAGGGTTCTGGAAGATCTGGCGCCCGCTTATGTGGCTTTTGTAGAAATTGCGCCGCAACTGGCCAGTCTGTGGATCTCCCGGTCGGATTTCGTCACGGTCCTGCGTCAGCTGATTTCAAACAGCGTCATTCATTGCGATGCCGCTGAAACCCGGATTTCCTGCATCGCAAGACAGGTCGGGCAGACCGCAGTATTCGACGTTGCGGACAACGGAACCGGAATTGACGAAAGTGACCACTCGAAAATTTTCGAGCCTTTCACGACCCTTCAACCCAGAGACAATGTTGACACCAGCGGACTGGGCCTGGCGATCGTTAGAAAGATTGTCACTTCATGGGGTGGTAGTGTCTCGGCCGTTGCGCAAGATGCCGGCGGGGTAACCATGCGTTTTCAGTTCCCGATCCAACCTTGCCCCGAAAACCGGTAGACCCGTGACGATTGCCGCCAGGCAGCCTCGGTTTTATTGAAATCCACCGGCTGGCGCGTGGTCTCTGTAATTACTGATTAAGAATTCTGGGTCATACCCAAGTGAGCTTTCTGTTTCTTTGATTGGGACCACGATGAACGAGATGACACAGAGTTTGGATCGCGTGCAAAGTGAATCGCTGGATTCCACGCGGGCGATCAACATTCTGATCGTGGATGATGAAGGGTTCGACCGTGAGAATATCCGACGCCTGTGCAAACAAACTGGCCTGCAGATCAATTTCCACGAAGCCGGCACTGTCCCAGAAATGAAAGACGCACTGGACGCTCTTAGATTTGATCTGGTTTTTCTTGACTACTATCTCGGTAGCTCAAACGGGATCGAGGTTCTGAAAGACGTCAAGGCGCATCCGCTCAACAATTCGGTGGCCACGATAATGATCGCCGGCAAGTGGCAAACTGAGCATTCTCGCGCGGCCATAAATCTCGGGTGCCGGGACTACATCGAAAAGGACTGTTTGGATTCGACCACCATCCAGCGAGCCATAGTCAAGGCATTGCGGACGTCCTGCAGCCAGGAAACCCAGAGCATTTCCGAAAATGAAGATACATCGCTGGAACCGGTGCTGAAGCTGATAAAGGAAGATTTCGCCAAGAAGATTTCGCCGTCTCTTTCCGAATGGTTTGATCAGATTGCGAAAGTCAGAGGCACCCAATCCACGCCGATCGACACTGAAACCTCGGGGTGTTTTTCGGAGATCGAAGCGTCGTATTTACGGTTGGTTTCGGCGGTAAGAACATTGGGCTGCTAGGGCCTGTTGAGATTCACTGAAGTGGTCCGGCTTTTCTGAACAGGTTTGCGGCGAAGCTAAGGTGTATCGGGTTTGATAATCATGCCGCTTTCTTCATTTCCTTGCTGTCAAAGTATGCTGCGTCCGGCGTTCGTTTATCAAGGGCCGTGTGCGGACG
>JAAELR010000316.1 GCA_024226455.1 Paracoccaceae bacterium | reverse complement strand
TCGAACCTGGTAAACAACGGGCTGTTCAACATCGGCGACGGTATCCTGAGTCTCAGCGGCGACAGCAGCACCGGTGGATCGTTCGGCATCGCTGCCGGCGCCTCGCTGAACCTGGTCGGTGGTACGCATACCGTCTCGACAATCGCGCCATTCACACCGACGTCAGCAGGCACGTTGCGCGTCAACGGTGGCGCATTGAACGTGACCAGCGGCGATGCCAGCCTGCCGGCCGCAATGGTCCTGGCGTTTGATGCTGGTATCATCGGCGGCACCGGCAAGTTGACTGTCAATGGCGTTATGAACTGGGCTTCCGGTGATATCGCTGTCAATAACCTGGTCACGACCGGCCAGGCCAACCTGAATTCCGGCGGCGTCAAGTCCGTCAGTGGCCGTTGGACCAACGAGGGGCTGGCCGACTGGAACGACGGGGCGCTGCAGATCAACGGGACCGGTGCGGTAATGGCCAACGTCGGTACTCTCAACGCGGTTACCGGTAACACGGCCAATACGATCTCCGGCGCCGGTACGTTTGATAATATGGGCACGTTCAGCAAGGCGTCCGCGAATACCCTGACCATCGGCAGTGATGGACTGTTGAATACCGGCGACCTGCAACTGAGTGTCGGCGATATCGCGGTCACGCCATCCTTTGCCAACCAGGGAAACATCAACGTCGGTACTGGCAGTACCTTCACCGTAAACGGCAGTGATTTTGAAAACATTGGGACGATCACCCTGGCCGATGGCTCAACACTGGCCGCAACCGGCAACAGCTTTGTGAATCAGGCCGGCGGAGTGATCGCCGGCACCGGGTCGATCCAGGCGCCCGCAAGCGGTTTGGAGAACTTCGGCACGATTGAACCGGGCCAGTCGCCCGGCCTGCTGACCGTCCTTGGTGACCTGTTCCTGCAACTGGGTGGCGTGCTGCATATTGAACTGGGTGGTATCGCGGATGGCGAGAGAGACAGGCTGCATGTCACCGGCAACGCCAGCCTGGGTGGTACGCTGGATGTTGACGAGGTTGCCGGTTTCAACACCTCGGTAGGTGACTCCTTTACGGTGATGACCTGGGGTGCTAAGGCCGGTGCATTCGATGAAGTCCGCGCCAGCGCCGGTGATACCTTCGGACTGCCGGTCGAGCGGGCCGACAGCGT
>JAAELR010000315.1 GCA_024226455.1 Paracoccaceae bacterium | reverse complement strand
GACCACCCGCCACGCGCGCTTTCAACCTTAATTCCGGGGGCTCCGGCGCGTACGCTATGAGCCATGAAGGCACACACCCAAGAACAGGCGGCGAACAGGTGACCCAGGATACCCAGTTCACGATGGGGGACGTCGACTTCTCCCGCGTGAATTTCCAGTACCTGATCTGCGCACGCGACCTGGCGCGAGAGTTTCCGGAGCGCGCCACGGTGTTGCTGGGTGTACCCGAGGTCCTCGTAAAATTGCTGGCGGAGCTGAGCGCCGACCAGTTGGCGGCAGTCATCGAGATCAAGGCGCCGTTGCTCATCCCGCGCCAGGAGCCCTGGTGGTGGGACCGCCTCTTCACCGCGATCCACGCCGGTCATACAGACAAACTTCAGGCCGTTCTCGAACAAGCGGGCCTGATCGTCGCCAATGGGTAACCTGTGATTCGATGCAATTTTGATTCAACTTGTCCGGTCGAGAACGGCCGAAGATCCCTGCATCGAGGCGCGGCGAGCGCCTGCGGTGTCAATCTTTGCGCACAGACCAGCGCTATCCTGGAGGCCATCCGGCTCACCCAGCTCGGTGCCCGAGCCGGCCTGGTGTCCCAGCTCACCGGACTGGAAAAGGCCGTCGCGAACCGTCTTTACCGCCAACTGCACGGGAGACCCTCACCGCCGGGTCAGCTGCCGTTCACGGACAGCTGGTATCTGAAGCAGAACAGACGGATGGCGCACGCCACACTGGTCTGGCAACTTTCCCAGCGCTTCGCACCGTTGGACGCGACGCCGGCGCGGCGGCTGATCGATGTTTACGAATGCTATCGCTGGCTGGAACCGAAACCGCTCTTGGACATCACGCGGGTGGCCTTCGTCCCGCACCTGGTGGCGGTGCATGAATGGCAGGAGCAGACCTGTAGCCAGTGCGGGATCCGGTACCTCCTGCCGACGGGCAGCGTGGGCACAACCTGCTGGGACTGCCAGCTCTATCTGCGGCACCGGTGTCGGCATTGCGGCACGTCTCTCACAGTCCGTCCCAAGGGCAGACACCGGGAGATCTGTACCGCCTGCCAACGCGCTCGTCACCGCAAGGTAGCCGGGACATGGCCTTGAAGTGAGCCGCTAACGGTGCCCTGGGCCTGACTGGCGGCCCGGCGAAAGGTTATTTCGATTGGGCCGCGAAGCAGGGCATGACCAACCCCCGAGTGGAGGCGCAGAGCGACGAACTCCTCGTCTGCTGGAGCGGCGCCGAGGAGCGACGCCAGCGCCGGGATGCGACTTTCATCAACCGCCTGCGCAGGATGCGGATACAACAACCGACGAGTACGCGCGATGCAACACGCCAGCCAATTGCTTAGGACCACCGAAAAGGGGCAACGCCCTGCGACGCCAGCCAGGGCTTCCACGGCGCTGCCGTCGGCTGATGGATGCCCGGGTCTTGACTCCAAGGATCACACGCGTACGACCCCGGACTTGGCACTGTGCGGCGAGGCAAGTGCGGCGGTCGCCAACCTAACCGCTACGGAGAGGGCCACCTGAGATGAGCCGCGTTGCGCGGGACTGGGCCTGGAGCTGCCGCGGACTGACGCCGGCGCTGCGCTGCATTCTGCTCGCGCTCGCGGAACACGCCGACGAGGAAGGCCGTTGCTGGCCCTCGTTGACCAGGCTCGCCGCGTTGACCGAGGTCGACCGGCGCACGGTGACGCGGGGCCTTGCAGAACTCGAAGTCCGCGGGCTGGTGGCGCGCGAGCGCATCCTGAGGCAGAGCACAACCTACGCGCTTGCCATCGGTGAGCCGGATGGGTGCGAGACACGCCTACACCGGGCATGTGAAACCCCTAGCGGTGTGACACCCCTACACCAGGGGTGTGAGACCCCGGGGGGTGTCACGCCCCTAGGGGCGACAGACCCCCAGAGTAGGGGTGTGACGCCCATGGGTAGGGGCATGACACCCCCAGATCTAGGGGTGTCACACCCCCCGAACCGTCATAAGAACCGTCATATAACCGTCAGTGAACCGTCATTGAGTAGTGCCGCCGGCGTGCATCCCCCCAAATGCATGGCCAATGGCCGGGGGAAGGCGGGTCCAGTCCCGCCGGACTGGCGGCCCGGCGAACGGGTCTTCGACTGGGCCGCGAAGCAAGGCATGGCCCGCCAGTGGGTGGAGGCCCAGATCGACGAGTTCGTCGTCTACTGGAGCGACACCGGGGAGCGACGCAAGAGCTGGGAAGCGACCTTCATCAACCGCCTGCGGACCTTGCAGGCCAACGAAGCGAAAAGGCAAGACCATGAACCACAGCAACGACTCGCCGACAAGGACTACGGGAACGGGGCAACCCCGCTCGATCAGATCCCCTGGATCCGACCCGCTATCGTCGGCTGAGGAACTGGCTGCGGTCGGTCGACGCGAGGCGATCCGGCTCGCCGTCGACCGGCGCCGCGTGGCGCAGATGCAGCTCGAGCGGGCCGTCGGGCGTTGCGGCATCCCGCGGCGCTTTCTGGACAGGACCTTCGCCGGCTACGCGGCGGGCACGCCGGGGCAGCGCCAAGCGCTGGCGGTGTGCCGCGCCTACGCGGAGCGTTTCGACGAGGTGCGGGGCCGGGGCAATTGCCTGCTGCTGGTAGGCGGACCTGGCACCGGCAAGACGCACCTCGCCTGCGCAATCCTCTCCGAGGTGATCCGCGCTGGTCACACCGGGCTCTTCATGTCCGTATCCGCGGCCTTGCGTATGATTCGGGAGGCGTACTCGCCGCGGGCGCAGCGCTCGGAGAGCGAGTCCTTCGCGTTGCTCACCACGCCGGACCTGCTGGTGCTCGACGAGGTGGGCGTGGCGATCGGCAACGAAAGCAAACGTCGCTCCATGCTCTTCGATGTGCTAAACACCCGCTACGCCGAGATGCGTCCCTCGATCCTGATCGGCAACCTGACCGCTACCGAGATGGCGGCGTATCTGGGTGAGCGGATCACAGACCGGCTACTGGAACTCGGCTCCGCCACGGTGCCCTTCACCTGGCCGAGCCACCGCCTGGCGAAGTGCGATGTTTGAGCGCGTCCGCAACCCGACCACGGTCACGGCCAAGTCCCTGCCACCGCCGACGCGCCAAGACGTCGCGAGCGTTTCCGCTGTGCCCGGGCCGGTCGCCCAAGACGCCCGCGCGCAGGCGCGTTTCCTGTGGCTCCCGGTCACCAAGATCCGGACGTGTGGTCAAAAAACTCTTCCGTATGGAGAGATCAACATTTTAGCACCCATTGTAGGTATCCTAGACAGCCGCCGATGCCATGCAGGATATCGATAACACTAACAGCCGGAAGGTGGGCCAATATCTACGCAATCGTGCTCCAGGGCTATCGCTGATCTGCGCGGCCGGCCCGTCGCGTGGATCAGCCATG
>JAAELR010000314.1 GCA_024226455.1 Paracoccaceae bacterium | reverse complement strand
CCGCCGCCGCGCCGTGGTGCCCAGCCGCGGCCAGTCGATCGCCGAGCTGGCATATGGGTTCGTCTACAAGATGGTCGAGGATGTGGCCGGCAGGGACGGGGTAAAGTACTTCCCCTACATAATGACGCTGTTCATGTTCATCGTCTGCGCCAACTTCCTGGGGCTGTTGCCGATGTCGTTCACCACCACCAGCCACATTGCGGTCACCGCGATCATGGCGATGGCGGTGTTCCTGACCGTCACCATCCTGGGCTTCGTGCTGAACGGTGTCGGGTTTCTCAACATCTTCTGGATCAGGCAGGCGCCGCTGGTTCTGAGGCCGATCCTGGCGCTGATCGAGATCATCAGCTATTTCGTGCGCCCGGTCAGCCATTCCATTCGTCTGGCGGGTAACATGATGGCCGGCCACGCGGTGATCAAGGTGTTCGCGACCTTCGCCGCCGTTGCCGTGATCTCGCCGCTATCGATCTTCGCGATCACCGCGATCTACGCGCTCGAGGTTTTGGTGTCCTTCATCCAGGCCTATGTCTTCGCGATCCTGACCTGCGTCTACCTGAAGGACGCGCTACACCCGCATCACTGACTCGGTGGGCAGAACCGCCCACCCTACGCAACCTGGTGGGCTCGCCCGCCAAATGAACATCGAAATTCCATCGTAAGGAGAAAGAACATGGAAGCAGAAGCAGCAACACTGATTGCCGACGGTATCAAATACGCCGGCGCTGGCCTGGCATGCACCGGCATGGGCGGCGCCGCGGTCGGCGTGGGCCACGTTGTCGGCAACTACCTGTCGGGCGCCCTGCGCAACCCGTCCGCCGCAGCCGGTCAGACGGCCACCATGTTCATTGGCATCGCGTTCGCGGAAGCGCTGGGGATCTTCTCGTTCCTCGTCGCTCTGCTGCTGATGTTCGCCGTCTGATCCACCGAACCACTCCTTACGTGCCGGGAGGGCTGCGACCCAGCCCGCCCGGCGTGACCGAGGTTTTCGGAGGACCACATGGCAACTGAAACAGACAGCCACGGCGCAGAAGAAGCGTCGCACGGCACCGAGGCGGCGCAGGGCGCGGCCGATGCTGCGCATGGCGCAGAAACCGTCGGCATGCCGCAGCTCGATTTTGCAACCTTCCCCAACCAGATCTTCTGGCTGGTGGTGACGCTGGTGGTGATCTACCTGATCCTCAGCAAGGTCGCACTGCCGCGCATTGCATCCGTTCTGGCCGAACGCCAGGGCACCATCACCAACGATATCGCCGCTGCCGAAGATCTGAAGCTGAGAGCCGAAGCGGCCGAGGCCGCCTATAATCAGGCTCTGGCCGATGCGCGCGCAGAGGCGGGCCGCATCGTGGGCGAGGCCAAGGCCGAGATCCAGGCAGAGCTTGATGTTGCCATTGGCAAGGCCGACGCAGAGATCGCCGCCAAGGCCGCCGAGTCGGAAAAGGCCATCGCCAGGATACGCGCCGGTGCCTTGGAAAGCGTCAAGGCCGTCGCCAAGGACGCCGCCAAGGATATCGTTGCCGCGATGGGCGGCAAGGCCGATGCCAAGGCGATCGGTACCGCCATCACGGCGCAGATGAAGAGGTGAGACGGATGAACAAACTTATCGCACTTCTCGCCCTGACCGCGACGCCGGCCTTTGCGGCGTCGGGTCCGTTCTTCTCGCTTGCCAACACGAACTTCATCGTGCTGCTGGCCTTCCTGCTGTTCGTCGGCATCCTGGTATATCTCAAAGTGCCAGGGCTTCTGGGCGGACTGCTGGACAAGCGTGCCAACGCGATCCGGGCAGAACTGAACGAGGCCAAGGCGCTGCGTGAAGATGCGCAGTCCGTGCTGGCCAGCTACGAGCGCAAGCAACGCGAAGTGGCCGAGCATTCCGCGCGCATCGTCGAGCATGCCAAGGAAGAGGCTCGGGTCGCTGCCGAGCAGGCCAAGGAGGACCTCAAGGCCTCGATAGCCCGCCGCATCGCCTCTGCCGAAGACCAGATCGCCAGCGCCCAGGCCAAGGTGGTCAGGGAAGTGCGCGACGAGGCTGTGACGGTCGCCATTGCCGCCGCACGCGAGGTTGTGGCCAGGCAGATGACCGCCGCCGCCGGTAACAAGCTGATCGACGAGGCCATCTCTACGGTCGAGGCCAAGCTGCACTGAGGCCCGGCACATATGGTTTTGCAAAGCCCGGCCTTTGGCCGGGCTTTGCATTTGCGCGGGCGGACAGGCAGAATGAGCATCAGACACCGCCGGAGACCGCCATGAAAGCCGTTATCTATCGCCGCTACGGCCCGCCCGAAGTCATGCAATGCGTGGATCTGCCGCGGCCCGAACCGGCCCCGGGCGAGGTTCTGGTGCGGGTCAGGGCGACGGCGCTGAACGGATCGGACTATGAGATTCTCACCGGCTGGCCGATCTATTCGCGCATGTGGGGCTGGATCCGGCCGAAAATCGGCGCTCTGGGCTCTGACATAGCGGGTGTGGTCGAGGCTGTGGGGCAGGGGGTCACGGCATTCAGCCCCGGTGACGCGGTAATGGGGGACGTGTTCGAGAAGTGGGGAGGTCTTGCCGAATATGCCTGCCTGCCCGCCGATCTGCTGATCGCCAAGCCCGCGGCGCTGAGCTTTGAGCAAGCCGCGGCGATCCCGCAATCGGGGCTGATCGCGCTGCAGGCGATCGGCGGTGACGGCAAGGTGGGCCCGGGCGACGATGTCCTGATCGTCGGGGCCGGGGGCGGCGGCGGTGTTTTCGCGATCCAGATTGCCAAGATGCTCGGGGCGACTGTGACGGCGGTGGACAGTGCCGAAAAGGCAGACCTGATGCGCGAACTGGGCGCCGACCGGGTCATCGATTTTCGCAAGCAGGACTATACCGCCCTGCCGCACCGTTATGACGTGATCCTCGATTTCGTGTCTGCCCGACCGTTCTTTGCCAGCCGCCGGACGCTCAAGCCGGGCGGGCGCTACATGATGGTGGGTGCCGGGCTGGGCCGCGCAATGCTGGGTGGCATCGGCGGCCCGTTACTGTCGCGGTTCAGCGACCGATGGGCCGGGATGTTCCTGTGGCGACGCAATACAGCCGAACTGGCAGAGGTGACGCAACTGGTGGCGTCGGGCCAGATCAGGGCCGTGATAGAGCGTTGCTGGCCGCTGGACGAGGCAGCAGCAGCGATGGCGCATCTTGGCGCGGGCCGGGCGCTGGGCAAGGTCGTCGTCACGATGGATGGCTGACCGGGCCAGCCATGGCCGCAAACGAAAAAGACCCGGCCCTGGGGCCGGGTTTTCAGTTTCAGGGAGGGGAGGAGAATTCGGGCGGCTCGCCAGGCCGGGAGGGAGACGGGAGGAGAGCACACCCGGCGAGCCTTGGGAAAGGGATAAAGCGAGTTGGCGGATCGGCTCAGATGCTGGCCCAGTCGGTAAAGATCTGGCCCTGGGCGGGCTTGCTGCGCGGGGTCTGGCGGCGGCGGTCGGCGAGCGGGGTGAACGTGGGTTGCGGGGCGGGGCGGTAGTCGGGGCGGTGTGCGGTGCAGAAGGTCATGTTCGGGCTCGTTTTGGTTAGCGGGTTGACGTGTTGGGTTTCGATGGACCCATTGGCGCCGAGGTGCCAATGACAGGCAATATCGCCGCCGGGTCATGCGATGACGTCGGCCTTGTTATCCGATGACATGGGCCGCGGCATGCACCTGTGACAGCCCGCAACAGATTGTTTTCATTGAGGTTCGCAAGCTTGCGGTTGGGCAATAGAACCGTTCACCCGGCGCCCCGCTGGCGGCGCCGGTCGAACAGCAAAGTGGCGATGGCAACAGCCCAGACCGCCAGCTCGACCTGGAAATACCAGTGATTTGCAAAGGATAGCAGCCAATGGGAATGAGTCGCCTGCACCACACTTAGCGGCTCCGCATGGTCGCTGAACGGCCAGGCCCAGGCGATGCGCCCCGCCACGCTGTCGAGCGCCAGGTGCAGCAGGGTGCCAGCCAGAAAGGCCGTTGCCATGGCCGGCGGTTGCTGGCGCCGCAGTGCGGCTGCCGTCAGAACCGCAAAAAGCAGCAGCGCATAGAGCGCCGGACGGTGGGTCAGATAATCGTGGTGGTGATGCGCCCGGCCATCGACGAGGTAGAACCAGGCGATGTCGATATCGGGAAACATCCCACCGGCGATCCCCGCCGCAACAGCGGCCCGCGGCCAGCGGCGCGGCGAAAGGTAACGAAAGGCAAGATAGCTTGCCGGCAGGTGCCCGACGATCATCTGCGGGACTGTTCGTGCTCGAAACGCTGGCGGGCGATGGCTTCGTTCTTGGTGCTGCGTTGGTGGTCGCGCAGCGCCGTTTCGACATAATCCAGATGCGCTTCGACCGCGGCCCGGGCGGCTGCGGGGTCGCGGGCCTGCAATGCAGTGTTTATCGCGCGGTGCTGTTCCAACAGCTCTGCCCGCGACACATGCTGGCGAAACATCGTCTGCCGGTTGTAGAACACGCCCTCGCGCAACAGCTCGTACATTGAGCGCATCATGTGCAGCATCACCACGTTATGGCTTGCCTCGATGATCGACAGGTGGAACTCGGCATCGAGCCGCGCCTCTTGCTTGGGGCTGCGTTTGGAATGCGCCGCCTCCATCCGGGCAAACAGCGCGCCGATGACCTGCAGATCGGTGTCCGAGCCCTGCCGCGCGGCCCGTTCGGCGGCCAGCCCCTCCATGTCGCGGCGAAATGCGACATAGTCGAACATCGCCTCGTCATGCGCGGCGAAGAGCCGGGTGAGCGCCGGTGAAAAGGCAGAGCCCAGCACGTCGGCGACGAAGATACCGGCCCCGGCACGGGTATCCAGCAGGCCGCGCTCGTGCAATTCGGCCACTGCCTCGCGCAGGCTGGGCCGGGACACGCCAAGCTTGTCGGAAAGCTCTCGTTCGGCGGGAAGCCGTTCGCCCGGGCGCAAGATGCCGCGCAGAATCAGCAGCTCGATCTGGCTGACGACCGAATGTGACAGTTTTTCCGGGCGAACTCTCTCGAATGGCATAGCAACCTCGCGGGATTGGTCAGAACATATGACCACATCACGCTTCCAACAACAAAAAACCGGTCGCGGCGCAAAGCCCGACCGGTTTTGCCATGCTTGCCGGTGTCAGCCGTTGGGGCGAATGGTGATATCGACCCGGCGGTTCAAGGCCCGGCCCTCTGGGGTCAGGTTGGTGGCGATGGGCTGGTCTTCGCCTACGCCAAAGCTTTGCAACCGCCCGGCCGCGACCCCGGCACCGATCAGGATCGACGTGACCGCACCGGCGCGGCGCTCGGACAAGTCCTGGTTGTGGGCGGCGCTGCCGGTGTTGTCGGTGTGGCCGATCACCTGCACCGTCGAGCCGGGATATTTCTGCAGGCTGCCGGCCAGAACCTGCAGGTCGGCGCGCAGACCGGGCTTGACCCCGGCGCTGTCGATGTCGAACAGGATCTCTTGCGGCATGCGCACCACCAGGTGGTCGCCGTTGTTGATGATGCTGATCCGCTGGTCGCCGAAATCGCGCTGCAGTTCCGCCGCCTGCTGATCGAGGCTATAGCCGATCGCGGCGCCGACACCGGCGCCGATCACCGTGCCGGCAAGCGCGGCACGGGTGCGTTCGCCGCCGTCGCCGCTGGACATGACGCCCAAGAGCCCGCCAAGGATTCCGCCAGCGACGGCGCCTTGCTTGGTGCGGGTGCGCGGATCGTCGGTGGCGACATCCGGAGAGGTGCAAGCCGCCAGCGCGAGGGCTGTGGCGGAGACCAGAAGAAGGGGGCGTGCGAGTGTCATGGGGGTTGCCTTTGTTGCCTCGGCTGTTGCTCTGGCCGCGACAATAGCGGGCTTCGGCGCGCGCGCCAAAGACATTTGCGAGGATTTCTCGGCGAAAACCCGCCGGGGTCAGCCCGCGGCGTCGCTGCGCGCCGCCTCCCAGGCCAGCATGGCGCGTTTTACCGGCAAACCCCAGTGATAGCCGCCCAGGCCCCCGGACTTGCGCAATGCCCGGTGGCAGGGGATAAGCCAGCCGATGGGGTTGCGCCCCACAGCGGTGCCCACGGCGCGTACGGCGCGCGGGTTGCCGACGCTTTGGGCAATCTCGGAATAGCTGGTAACCTGGCCCGAAGGGACGGCCAGCAGAGCCTCCCAGACCTTGATCTGGAAGGGCGCACCGATCAGGTATAGCGGCGTCGGTTCTTTCCGGTCGCCGGCAGCGCCGAAGGCGTTCAGCACCCAAGGGTGCAAGGCGTCGGCGTCTTCGGTGAAGGTGGCGCGCGGCCAGCGCGAGCGCAGATCCTGCATCGCCGCCTCTTGGCCGGTTTCGGCGGTAAATGCGATGCCACAGATGCCCTTGGCGGTGCCCATCACCAGCGCCGGACCAAAGGGGCTGTGGAAATGGCCCCAGCGGATCTCCAGCCCCAGCCCATGGCGGGCATAGTCGCCGGGGCTCATCGCCTCCCAGCGGACGAACAGGTCGTGCAGCCGCCCACTGCCCGACAGGCCCAGCTCGGCGGATGTCTCCAGCGTGGTGAAGCGGTCGCGCAGCAGCGCCCGGGCGTGACCCAGCGCCAGGTATTGCTGGTAGCGCTTGGGCGAGACCCCGGCCCAGCGGCTGAAAACACGCTGGAAATGCGCCGGGCTCATATGCATCCGGCGGGCCAGTTCTTCCAGCGGCATTTGCGTGCCGGCCTCGTCGATCAGCGCGATGGCGCGATCAATGACGGCATAGTGATAGGCGTGATCCGGGCTCTGGTCGGTCATGGGGCTGATCCTCTGTCTGGGCCCAGACATAAAGCAGCATGGGTGCCCGATCGACCCGTTTCGTGCGGCTTTGTCAGGCGGCCCTGCGCCGAACGTCGCCCATGCCGCCGCGCGCCTGGCGCAGGAACCGGGCCTCCCAGCCGACCAGGCAGCGATAGGCGGCGCGATCATGGCGAATATGGGCCGGATGAACCACACCTGCCGCGCGGGAAATCTGGCGCGGACGGTCTGTGGCCAAAAGGCTTTCAGCCCACATCCAGTTGGCGCGTATCACATGATGGTCGTCAAACAGCAGGTGATAGAAGACGAAATCGTTTTCCGGGCAATAGCCCGCCCTTCGGTCGGTCAGGTGTTTGGCTGCGGCAAGAACGGCGCGATCACCGAAATAGTACTCGACCTCGGGACCATCGACGAAAATCCGATGCTGCGGCGATACGACAAGCGGATATTCCGGCGCGCCCGGCCCCAGGGCGTTCATTTCGATCAGGACAGGCCGAAGCGCGGGGTTGGCGGCCATCTGTGCCGCGCTCAGCCGGTAGCGCCCGATCCAGCGCAGGCTTTGTGCGCCGTGATCGCGGGTGATGACGCGGTCCCCCTCTGCCAGCCATTCCACCGGCAGGTCGCCCTCGGTGGTGGAAATCAGCGTTCCGGGGCCGAAGCAGGCGATTTCGGCGAGTGAGGCATATGTAACGGTCGAACCGGATGAGACGTCTCCGCTATCGTCGATGTCATAGGTAAGTCCCGGTGTCAGCGGAGCGTCAACGGCGTATCCGACGACGACGCCGCCGATCTCGAGCACCTCGATGTAGATGTTCGGCCCGCCACCGGTGGACACCCCATAATACATCTCGTCGTAGATCCGTCCCGAGGCCACTGGATTGCCCAGCATGTCGGTGACGATGGCGGTCTGATTGGCGTCCGAGCCAACCTCGTCGTTGGTCGCATCGCCGTCGATATCTGCATCATCGTCGGAAAACGCGATGTTGACCCGGTGAACCGCATGATTGTAGTCGGCACGCAGCTGCCATGAACCGGGACCTGAACCATTATAGACCAGTGCGTCCGCTGAATAGGTCGTTGTCATCGCAGGCGACTCCCCAAATGGTGTTGGCGATTCTCTAGAATACTGGCAAAGGGGCGGTTAACTGCGCTGTATGAAATGGATTGGATTTTATTCAGCCATGTTCTGCTTGCCGCGGCCTGATGGTCGGGGCATACCGCGCGCGATGGCCAAGCAACTCGACTATCACACGATCCGCGCGATCTTTACCCGGTTCCGCCAGGCAGAGCCCGAACCCAAGGGCGAACTGAACCACGTCAACGCCTATACGCTGGTCGTCGCCGTGGCGCTGAGCGCGCAGGCGACGGATGTCGGGGTGAACAAGGCGACGCGCGAGCTTTTCAAGCAGGCCGACACAGCCCAGAATATGCTCGATCTGGGTGAGGCAAGGCTTGTCGAGCACATCCGGACCATCGGCCTTTATCGCAACAAGGCCAAAAACGTGATCAAGCTCAGCCGCATTCTGGTCGAGGAATTCGGCGGCGAGGTGCCCTCGTCGCGCGCCGCGCTGCAGTCGCTGCCGGGGGTCGGACGCAAGACCGCCAATGTGGTGCTGAACATGTGGTGGGGTCATCCGGCCCAGGCGGTCGACACCCATGTCTTCCGCGTTGGCAACCGCACCGGGATCTGCCCGGGCAAGGATGTGGACGCCGTGGAGCGCGCCATTGAGGACAACGTTCCGGCCGAATTCCAGCACCACGCGCATCACTGGCTGATCCTGCATGGCCGCTATATTTGCAAGGCCCGCAAGCCCAATTGCCGGGTCTGCCAAATCGAAGAGTTTTGCCCATTCGGGGAGAAGACCCCGTGAGCGGGCGGATCAGCGTTTCATCCGGGTCTCCTCTGGAGCCCGAGATCGGTTTTTGCCGCGCCGTTCGCGTTGGCAACAGCGTTTCGGTCGCCGGTACGGCGCCGATGGACGATGACGGAAACACGGTCGGGACCGGCGATGTCTATGCGCAGACCCGCCGTTGCATAGAGATCGTCGCCCAGGCGCTTTGCGGTGCCGGTGCCGGATTGGGCGACGTGGTTCGTACCCGCATCATGCTGGTGGATATCGACGAGTGGAAGGACGCCGCGCGCGCCCATGGCGAGGTGTTCGCCGATATCCGCCCGGTGTGCACCTTTGTTGAAGTGTCGCGCTTTATCCACCCCGAGTGGCGCGTGGAAGTGGAAGCCGACGCCATTGTTCAGGAGAACACGGAATGAAAAGATTTCAGGTTGTCGGCATCGGCAACGCCATGGTCGATGTGCTGGCCCATTGCGACGACGCCTTTCTGGTAAGTAACGACGTACAAAAGGGCATCATGCAGCTCACCGACCTGGCGCGCGGGGTCGAGCTTTATTCGCGTATCGGTCCGGCGCAGGAGATCTCGGGCGGTTCGGCGGCCAACACCATCGCCGGTATCGCCCATCTGGGCGGGCGCACCGCCTATGTTGGCAAGGTCAAGGACGACCAGCTTGGCGCGATCTTCGCCCATGACCTGCGCGCGCAGGGGGCGGTCTATGAGACCGCGCTGGCGCCCAGCGACCACCCTGCAGAGACCGGGCGCTGCATCGTGCTGGTAACACCGGACGGCGAGCGCTCGATGAACACTTATCTGGGTGTGACGGAATTTCTGGGGCCGGATGACATTGACGTCGCGATGATGGGCGATACCGAGTGGATTTTTCTGGAGGGCTACCGTTTCGACGGGCCCGACAGCCACGAGGCCTTTGCCAAGGCGATCCAGGCCTGCAAGGCGGGCGGCGGCAAGGTGTCGATTTCCTTGTCGGACCCGTTCTGCATAGAGCGGCACCGAGCGGCGTTTTCGCGCATGCTGAAGGATCACGTGGATCTTCTGTTCGCGAACCGGTCCGAGATCTTGTCGATGTACGAGACAGAGGATTTCGATGCGGCGATGCAGGCCGCCGGGGCGGAGATCGAGGTGGTGGTCTGCACCGACAGCGGCAACGGCGTGCATATCCGGTCCAACAGGCAAAGCTGGCATTTGCCGGCGGTGCCGACCACGGTGGTCGATGCCACCGGGGCGGGCGACCTTTTTGCCGGGGCGTTTCTGTGGGCGCTGGCCGAGGGCCATGATCTGGAGGCCTGCGGCAAGATGGGTAACATCGGCGGGTCCGAGGTGATCAGCCATATCGGGGCCCGGGTCGAGACGGACCTGAAAGCGATGTTTGCCGAGCACGGAGCGATCTAGACAAGATGTCCCCATGGGGACATGCGCTTAACTCTCTGAAATCACGCATGATAGCGCTAACGTTGAACGGCGCGACTGTAGATTTGCGGGGGACTGGCGCCGGGACCGGCGTCAACCCCTTTGCCGACCCGGTCAGATTGTCAGATCGAGGTTCTGGGGGCTCAGTACCCGGCGCTTCGGTCGACGAGGTGCAGTAGCGGCTCACCCGCTTCGCAGCGGCGGATATTCTCGGCGATGACTTGGCTTGCGGTCTCGGCGCGGGTCTCGCTGGCGATATGAGGCGTCACGGTGACCTGAGGATGTGCCCAGAAGCCGTGATCGGGGGGCAGGGGTTCTACCCGGAACACGTCTAGCGTGGCATGGGCCACCCGGCCCGCGTCGAGCGCGGCCAGCAGGGCTGCGTCGTCGATCAGCTGCCCGCGCCCGGGGTTGATGATCACCGCGGCCTTTGGCAGCAGGCCCAGCGTTTCAGCGTTGATCAGATTGTCTGTCGCCGCCGTCAGCGGCAGCAACAACACCAGAATTTCGGCCTCGGCCAGGGTCTGGCGCAGGCCGTCCTGCCCATGCCGGCAGGTCACGCTGCGCAGCCTTTTGGGGTTGCGGCTCCAGCCGGTGACGTTGAACTTGAGATCCGAAAGCGATTTGGCGCAGGCCCCGCCCAGCTCTCCGAGCCCCAGCACCGCCACCCGGCGGCTGCGCGCCAGCGGTGGCGGCGCCCATACCCACTGGTGATCGGGGTTCACGATATGGGCATCCATTCCCAGATGATGGCGCAGCACATGGCCGGTGACATATTCCACCATGCCCTCGGTCATGCCGCTGTCGACCATGCGGGTCAGCGGCTGGGTCAGGGTCTGGTTGGTCACGATGTCCTCGACCCCGGCCCAGAGGCTCAGCACCGCCCTGGTATTCACGTAAGGCGAAAAATCCGAAAAGCTCCGGTTCGGCGCATAGACGATATAGTCTGCCTCTTCGGGGTCATGGTGTTGCGACAGTTCCGCCTGCAGTCCGGCCTTCATCATCGCGTTCGACAGCAGGTGTTCATACTGCTTCCAGCGCGGCCATCCGGCGGCGAACTGCACCTTAATCATGAACGCCCCCTCGGCCTGTGCACATGGGCCGATTGCGCCAGCCCGAAGGCGAGCAGTAGCACCAGCATCGCCGAGCCGCCATAGCTGACCAGCGGCAAAGGCACCCCCACCACCGGCGCCAGCCCCATCACCATCGACATGTTGACCGCGAAGAACAAAAAGAACGTGGCCGCGACGCCCAGCGTCAAGAGCGAGCCGAACCGGTCCTTGTTGGCAACCGCCGAGATCACGCAGAAGAAGACGATCAGCGCATAAAGGCCAAGCAGCGAGATGGCGCCGAGAAAGCCGAACTCTTCGGCCAGCGTGGTAAAGATGAAATCGGTGTGTTTCTCGGGCAGAAAGTTCAGCCGGCTTTGGGTGCCCTGCATGAAGCCGCGGCCGGTCCAGCCGCCCGAACCCAGCGCGATCTTCGATTGCGTGATGTGATAGCCCGACCCCAGAGGGTCTGTCTCGGGCCGCAGGAACGTGTCTATGCGCAAGTATTGGTAGTCCTTCAGCAGCTGCCAGCCGGTGCCGCGGCTTTGGAATACCGCCGCCACCATACCCGCGCCCGCCGCGACAACAGCGCCGAAATAGGCCCAGTGCACCCCGGCCAGAAACATCATCAGCCCGCCGCCCGTCACCAGCAGGATCGAGGTGCCCAGATCGGGCTGGCGCAGCACCAGCAAGGTGGGCAGCACGATCAGCAACACCGGCACCAGCACCCAGAACGGGCGGGACGCCTTGCCGATGTCGAGCCAGTCGTAATAGGCCGCCAGCAGCATCACCAGGGCAATCTTGGTCAGCTCGGATGGCTGCAGCCGCATGAAGCCGAGGTCGATCCAGCGCTGGGCCCCCATGCCCTCGACGCCGATAATCTCGACCAGCACCAGCAGCAGGATCGACAGCCCATAGGCCAGCCCCGCCACGTTGCGCCAAAACCAGATCGGCACCATGGCCACGGTGAACATCATCACCATCCCCACCGCGAACCGTTTCATCTGCGGCTCTGCCCAGGGCGACAGCGAGCCACCCGCCACCGAGTAGAGCATCACGAACCCTATCCCGGCCACGGCGATCAGCAACAGCGTCAGCGCCCAGTTCATATGGAGGATCTTGGACGCGCCGGTGGGCACGTGTTTGATGTTGTATTCAAGATAGCTCATGCGCGCGATCTCTCGCCGGCCAGTGTCGCCGGGTCGCGCAGGATCAGCTTCTTCTGCCTGGTGCGGATCGTGCCGCGCTGGCTGCTGGGATAGGCCGACAGGGGCGGCTTGCCGCCATAGAGCGCCTGCAGGATGATATCGCGGGCGATCGGTGCGGCCACCAAAGAGCCGCCGCCGCCATGTTCCACCACCACCGAGCAGGCCACATTGGGCGCATCATAGGGCGCGAAGCTGACAAACAGCGCGTGGTCACGCTTGTTCCATGGCAGGTCTCGCTGGCGCCGGATGCCCTCGGCGCGTTCCTTGGCGGTTATGGTGAAAACCTGGCTGGTGCCGGTCTTGCCGGCAAGCCGTATGTCCTCGGCCACGATCCGGCTGCCATAGGCGGTGCCGCTGCGGCTGTTGATCACGCCGTACATGCCCTTGCGCACCAGGCGCAGGTGTTCGGGGTTTATGTCCAGCCTCGGGGCGGCGTGCGCGGGCTGTTCCGCTTCCTCGGCGGATTTCACCATGCGGGGCAGCAGCGCCCTGCCAGAGGCCAGCCGTGCCGTCATCACCGCCAGTTGCAACGGCGAGGCCAGCACAAAGCCCTGACCGATGCCGGAATTGAGCGTGTCGCCGACCACCCATTCGGCGTCGCGGTGTTCCAGCTTCCAGGCCTTGTTGGGCATCAGCCCGCGTTTCACCGCCGAGACCGGCAGTTCATAGCGCTGGCCCAGCCCCAGGCGGCGCGCCATGACGGCTATCTTCTCGATGCCGACCCGTTCGGCCACGTCGTAGAAATAGACGTCGCAGCTTTCGGTGAGCGACTCGTAAAGGTCCACGTCGCCGTGGCCGCCGCGGTTCCAGCAGTGGAACTTGCGCCCTCCCACCTCTTTGTGGCCGGGGCACCAGACCGTGTCTTCGGGCCCGATCACGCCGTCTTCCAATGCCGCCAGCGCGGTGATCATCTTGAAGGTCGAGCCCGGCGGATAGACGCCCTGCACCGACTTGTTGGCCAGCGGGCGGTATTCGTTGTCGATCAGCGCCTTGTAGTCGGGCACCGAAATGCCGCGCACGAACTTGTTTGGGTCGAAGGATGGCGCCGAGCCGATGGCCAGGATGTCACCGTTTTCGGTATCCATCACCACGGCGCTGGCGCTGCTGTCGCCCAGACGTGCCTGCAGGTAATTCTGCAGCATGCTGTCGATGGTCAGCCGCAGATTGGTGCCGGCGCGGCCCTCTTGCCGGCCCAGTTCGCGCATCACCCGGCCCACGGCGTTGACCTCTATCCGCTTGGTGCCGGCGCCGCCGCGCAAGTCGTGCTCCATGCGCGCCTCGACCCCGGTCTTGCCGACCTGAAAGCGCGGGATCTCCAGCAGCGGGTCCTTGTCCTCGCGCAGATAGCCCTTGGTCAGATCATAGTCGCTGACCGGACCGACATAGCCCACGATATGGGAGAAATCGGTGTCCAGCGGGTAGATCCGGCTAAGCCCCACCTCTGGAGAGACGCCAGGCAGGGCAGGGCCGTTCACCGCGACCTCGGCGAATTGCTCCCAGCTGAGCCGGTCGGCGACGGTGACGGGCACGAAGGGGCTGCGCCGGGCAATTTCGCGCCGGGCGTTGTCGAGGGTTTCAGGGTCCAGGTTCAGGATCTGGTCAAGCCGGTCAAGCACCGCATCGACATCGCCGGCATCCTCGCGCACCAGGACGATGCGGTAGTTCGGCTCGTTTTCGGCCAGGATCACGCCGTTGCGGTCATAGATCAGCCCGCGGGTCGGTGGCAGCAGGCGGATATTGATACGGTTCTCTTCGGCCAGCAGGCGGAATTCGTCGGCCTGTTCGACCTGCATGTAACGCATGCGCAGCCCCAAAAGGCCCATGAAGCCCAGCTGCGCCCCGCCCAGCAGCAACCCGCGCCGGCTGATGATGCGGGCGCTTTGCTCGGTATCGCGCGGTGTGCGTCTCATCGCGGCCGCCCCCGCGCGTCGGTTTCGGTCGGCGTCATCTTGTGCACCGCGAACAGAAAACGCGACGCCGCCACAACCAGCGGATAGGCCAGCGCGGTCGCCATCAGCTGCAGAAGCATCGGCCCCAGCCCCGCCTGTGTGACCAGGAACACACCCAGCACCGCCCGGTTGACCATTGTTATCGCCAGCAGCGCGCCGCTGACCAGCGCCCATTCCAGCAGGAAGGACAGCTCTCGCACGACGGGTTCGCGCTTGCGCAGGAACTCGACCGCCAGCACCACCAGCGCGGCCCACAGGCCCGGCGGGCGCATGACCAGCATGTCGATGGCCAGAAACAGCGCCGCCACCAGCAGCGTGGGCACGTATTGCGGGCGCCGCAGCACCCAGGCAAAGGTAATCGCCACGGTCAGGTCGGGGCCGGGGACCTGTCCGGGCAGGATCTCGATGGGCAGGATCTGCATCAGCACCACGGTGCCGGTCAGCCCCAGATAGGCGACGCCGTAGATCCAGCGGTTGAAGGCGGAGTTGCGCTCAGCCATCGGCGCCCCCTTCGTCCTGCACCGATGCCGCCCCGCCGGGCAGCACCAACCCGCCCGGGTCAGTCAGCGTTTCTGCCCGCAACGAGCGCAGCACCCGCAGAAAGTCGAGCCTCTCATAATCGGCCGAAAGCCGCACCCTGAGCCGCCGGTCGGTGCCCTGCGCCACCTGGCCGACCAGGATATCGGCCGGAAACACCCCGCCATCGCCGGAACTGACTACCCGGTCGCCGGGCCGTACCAGTTCGGGGCTCTCGATGAACTCGATCGGCGGCAGGCCGGTATTGTCGCCCGACAGAATGGCGCGCTGGCCCGAGGGCTGGATGGTGACGGGAATGCGGCTGTTGCTGTCGGTCAGCAGGATCACCCGTGAGGTGCGCTGGCCGACGCCGCTAATCCGGCCCACCAGCCCCAGCCCGTCAGTGGCGGCCCAGCCGTCGACAATGCCGTCGCGGGCGCCGATATTCAGCAACACCGACTGTCGGAACGGCGAGCCTGAATCGGCCAGCACCACGCCGGTGACATAGGTCAGCTTGGGGTCGAGACGAACATTGTTGAGATCCAGAAGCTTGGCGTTTTGCTGTTCCAGTTGCAGGGCGGCCTCTTTCCAGGCTTTCATCTGCTGCAACTCGCGGCGCAGTTCCTGGTTCTGATCGTAGATCCTTGTGTAGGACTGGAAGTTTTCGACCATGTCGGCAAGCTTGGTCACCGGCACCAGCACAAAGTCGAATGTGGGTACGATGCGGTCGACGATCTGGGCGCGCAGCCGTTCGGCTCGCGGGCTGTCGATGCGCCAAAACAGGAACACCGCCAGCAGAAACAGCACAAGGCCGCCGATCAGGATGCGCCGGATCGGGCGGACATATTCCTCGCTGTTGCCTCGGTCTTTTGCCACGTTGGCCCTCGCACAGGGTGGCTTGTGAGGTAATCTATGCTATCGGCGCCGTTTTTTCGACCCGCCCGCTCATCGGCCCCTTGCAGGCCCTCCTCGCTGCCGCCGGCGAGAAGCGCCCGCAAGGGCGCGACGAGCTTTGCGTGGCAGACTCAACTGTCGTAATCGATAACGTGGCGTAGTTGTTTTTCATATTCCAGTGCCTTGCCGGTGCCCAGCGCCACACAGTTGAGCGACTCGTCGGCGACGCTGATCGCCAGCCCTGTCTGTTCGCGCAAGGCCAGGTCCAACTCGCCCAGCAGCGCGCCGCCGCCGGTCAGCATCACACCGCGGTCCACGATGTCGGCGGCCAGATCCGGCGGCGTCGATTCCAGCGCCGTCATCACCGCCTCGCAGATCTGCTGCACCGGTTCGGCCAGCGCCTCGGCCACCTGCGCCTGGCTGATCTCGGCCTCTTTCGGCACTCCATTCAGCAGGTCGCGGCCGCGGATCTGCATGCCCGCGCCGCGCCCGTCATCGGGCATCCGCGCAGTGCCGATAGAGGTCTTGATCCGCTCGGCCGTGCTTTCGCCGACCAGCAGGTTCTGCTGTCGGCGCAGGTAGTTGATGATCGCCTCGTCCATCCGGTCGCCGCCGACGCGGACCGAACGGGCATAGACGATGTCGCCCAGCGACAGTACCGCCACCTCGGTGGTGCCGCCGCCGATATCGACCACCATGTTGCCGGTCGGATCGGTGATCGGCATGCCCGCACCGATGGCCGCGGCGATGGGCTCGGCGATCAGCCCGGCGCGTCTGGCGCCCGCCGACAGCACCGACTGGCGGATGGCGCGCTTTTCCACCGGGGTGGCGCCATGCGGTACGCAGACGATGATCTTGGGTTTGCTGAAAGTGGTACGCTTGTGCACCTTGCGGATGAAATGCTTGATCATCTCTTCGGCCACGTCGAAATCGGCGATCACGCCTTCGCGCATCGGCCGGATCGCCTCGATGCTGCCAGGGGTACGGCCCAGCATCAGCTTGGCGTCTTCGCCCACCGCCAGCACCTGCTTGCGCCCGTCCTTGACGTGATAGGCCACCACCGATGGCTCGTTCAGGATGACGCCGCGGCCCTTGACATAGACCAGCGTGTTGGCGGTGCCGAGGTCGATCGCCATGTCGGACGAAAACAGGGCGGACAGGAAGGACATGGGTGGACTTTCTTTATGCGCTCGGTGGCCGCGAGGCGACTCTCGCAGCCCGCGGTCCGCTAGCTATATATTTGGCGCGGGCGCCAAGGGAAAGAGGCAGGCGGGCTTATACCGGCACGTTTCCGCTTTTGGGGCAGGAAATCGCGGGTTCGAGCCCGATGTTCGATATGTGTAGCTTGGTAGGGTTGGTAGGGAATGTTCAATTGGTGAAATCTCACGCCTAGATTGCGTGGAATCACCCTCGATATTGCGAGAATTCTGCAAAATTGCGGCCAGTTTTCCGGCTCGAAGAAAATCGCGGGATTGCCGGGGTCATTTGGCCGTGTTTTGTTCGGCAGCGGGCCGGTAGGTCGGCGCGCGCGCGTCTGCGGCGGCGCCATTTGCGAAAATCCAGTCGCGGAACTCCCGTATCAAGACCCCGAAGGTACGTATGGCGGCAAAGGGTGACAGGTTCCGGCCCATGCGTGAATTCCTTTTCATAGGCCGCTGACGAGGGGTCTTTTGACGGGTTTCCGCCCCGGCTGTACCGGTCCTTGCGGCCCGGGCGCCTTTCGGCGCGCCGCTGCCGCTGCTAGCGGAAGTGCTGAACCTCTGGCTTGACCGGAACCTGCCCGGAGCGTAGGAGCCCAAAGCCTATGAACTGCAGCCGACCTGCCTGGCCGAACACGGGACCGAGCGCCCGGACCGACTGGATCGCCGCGGTGCCCGAGGCGGGCTGCCGGCCCGAAAGACGCGCACCCGGATTGAGGAGCTGCCCCTCTTCTGAGGGGGATGTGGTCACGAATCCTGTGCGCCCGAGCCTCGAAAGGCGGCAAAACACGCCAGGCATGCGTGGCGGAGTGGATCGGCCGTGAATTGAAGAAAGATGTTGAAATCTGGACCGGTTCCGGTAGCCTCGGGGTATTCGAAAGCTTGATTTCCAGGAGAATTACCATGAGAGTGTTTCTGTATTCGCTGATCGCCATGGCCCCGGCTTGCGCATATGCGTCCTGCGCCGACCATTGGCTGACCGACACCAGCGATGCGGCGGCGCGCGCATTTTGCGAATTCGTCGATGAAGCGAACGCGGGCCGCATCGTGACAGTCCTGAAAAAGCCGGAGTGCCCCCGCGACGGCCCATCCTCGAAATGCAACCCCTCATCAATCATTCTTCCAGACGGAGAAGTCCGCGCGTTCCTGTCGATGGACCCTTCCGGCGGCTACGCGTCTTTCATCATCGGCCGCAAGATAGACGGCGCCTGGGTCGGGGCCGATCAAGGTGGGGCGGTGCTGGAGCATATCAGGCAGAGCGGGCTACTCGACGACCCCGGCCTGTTTCTCGATTCAAGCGATGACCGGCTGCAAGGCATTGATGTTGACTGGCAGATTGCAGATCCTGATGCACTGAGACAGAACCGCGAATTCCAAGAGCGTATCCGGCTGTCCGCGCCTTGGGTGCAGAGGTCGATGGAGCGCGGGAAGACGGTCTTCTTCGTGATTCAGGAAGACTGAAAGGCGGGGGAAGTCATGGACGAAAGAAAACTGGAGTTTTTTGGCGACTTCCTGCTGAAATGGGAGACATTCGACTGGGGTCTGCGGTCCTTTGCAAGTATTGCGCTGGTGGCGCTCGGGGTGGCGCTGTTGTGTTTCATTCCGGTTCTGCGCATCTCTGTCGAGCGAAGACAGGTGCTTGCCGTGATCGGCGCTTTGTTCGTCATGGGTATTTTCGGCGGGCTGGTCGGCTTTCACGGTGGCAACAGCCGCATCGGTGTGGTCGGCGATCTGATGCCCGCAGTCGTTGCGCTTGTGGCGGGAATCGCGGCGTATCTTTTCGGCGTATCGGAACGCCCACCGGGTCCTTTGCTGTTTCCTCTGCTCGCCAGTTTCGTGAGCACGCTCTTCATCGCCTACGGCATGGGGTCCGTGAACCGAGGCGCAAACGACGAATACGCGACCTGGGAAGGGCAGTGTCTAAGTGTCTTCGGCAATCCGGACGTGCTGGGGTCCGAGCGCGCCTACAGGAATGCCAAGGAGCATTTTGGCGATTACTGCGACGGCGCGTTTTGACCACTCGGGATGGTGATGTAACCGGCGAGGCGTTTTCGCGCCGCGCCGGTTAGCTGGTAACGGGCTGTTTCAACCCACGTCCTTGTAGCTGACGCCTTTGACATCCGCGCCCGGAGCGGTCTTTTCGCGCCGCACCAGCAGGCGGTTCAGCGCCGTGACATAGGCCTTGGCGCTGGCGACCACCGTGTCGGTGTCGGCCGCCTCGCCGGTGGCGATCTTGCCGTCCTCCTCTACCCGGACCGAAACCGTGGCTTGCGCGTCGGTGCCTTCGGTGACCGCATGCACCTGGTAGAGTTGCAGATCGACCTCGTGGGGGAAGATCTTCTTGACCGCGTTGAAAACCGCATCCACCGGCCCGTCGCCGGTGGCGGTGACCTGATGGTCGGTTCCGTCGACGCTCATGGTCAGGTCCGCCGATTGCGGTGCCTCGGTACCGCAGATCACCCGCAGGAACTTGACCTGCAGCCGGTCGTTCACCGCCTCGACCGCGCTGTCGCGCATCAGCGCGATCAGATCGTCGTCGAAAACTTCCTTCTTGCGGTCGGCCAGCGCCTTGAACCGCACGAAGACGTCGTTGAGCTGGTTGTCGGCCAGATCGTAGCCCAGATCCTTCAGCTTCGAACGCAGCGCGGCGCGGCCCGAGTGCTTGCCCATGACGATGTTGGTCTCGCTGAGACCGATATCCTCGGGCCGCATGATCTCGAAGGTTTCGGCGTTCTTCAGCATGCCGTCCTGGTGAATGCCGCTTTCATGGGCAAAGGCGTTCTTGCCGACGATGGCCTTGTTGAACTGCACGTTGAAACCGGAAACCGTGGCCACGCGGCGCGAGAGGTTCATGATCCTGGTGGTATCGACGCCGGTGGACCATGGCATGATGTCATGGCGCACCTTCAGGGCCATCACCACCTCTTCCAGCGCCGTGTTGCCGGCGCGTTCGCCCAGCCCGTTGACGGTGCATTCGATCTGCCGCGCGCCGCCGGCCACCGCCGCCAGCGCGTTTGCCGTCGCCATGCCCAGATCGTTGTGGCAGTGGGTGGCAAAGATCACCCCGTCGGCGCCCGGCACCTGGGCGATCAGCCGCGCGATCAGGTCGGCGCTTTCCACCGGCGCGGTATAGCCCACCGTGTCGGGGATGTTGATCGTGGTCGCCCCTGCCTTGATGGCGATCTCGACCACGCGGGTCAGATAGTCCCACTCTGTCCGCGTCGCGTCCATAGGCGACCACTGCACGTTGTCGCAAAGGTTGCGGGCGTGGGTCACCGTGTCGTGGATGCGCTCGGCCATTTCGTCGCGGGTCAGGTTCGGGATGGCGCGATGCAGCGGCGAGGTACCGATGAAGGTATGGATGCGCGGGCGGCGGGCGTGTTTCACCGCCTCCCAGCAGCGATCGATATCCTTGAAATTGGCCCGCGACAGGCCACAGATCACCGCAGTTTGCGCCTGTTTGGCGATCTCGGAAACGGCGGCGAAATCGCCCTCGGAGGCAATCGGGAACCCGGCCTCGATGATATCGACGCCCATCTCGTCGAGCAGCCCGGCTATTTCCAGCTTTTCGTCATGGCTCATGGTGGCGCCGGGGCTCTGCTCACCGTCGCGCAGGGTGGTGTCGAAGATCAGCACTTTGTCCTTGTCCGCCTTTGGCGAGACATTCTTGTCGGTCTGGGTCATCCTGGTATCTCTTTGATTGGTACTTAGCGGTTCATGGCGCGGACGGCATCCTCTGAGCGGTCGCGCCGGGACGGCATGCTCAGAGGCGGCCAAGAAGCTCCAGAGCGGCAAGCGGCAGGCCCGCGCGGGGCGCGGGCGGCCTGGGGATATTGCCGGTCTTCGTCATGAGGCGCGATCATAAGACCCCGGACGGAAAAGAAAAGCCCCGCAATGCGCAAAACCGCCAAGGGTGGTTGCATTGCTGTAAGTAAGTGAGTACACACTCACTAATTCTGTTTGAGGAGAACGAGATGAAATCGCGATGCAAGATCTGCTGGGTGGTAAGCCTGGTGTTGCTTTTGGCGCTGGGCACGCTGTCATATGTGTTCGTCGTGGGCGGCAATACCGAGCCTCATGCCGACGGGCGCACCGTGGTGCTGCTGACGGCGGACGAGCGCAACAAGGTGCTGGCAGAGATGCGCGGGCTGCTGGAAACCGTGCAGAAAGTGATCGACGCTTCGCTCGACGGCGACATGGATGCGGTGGCCACGGCCTCGACGGCGGCGGGCATGGTGGCGGCAGAGGGCGAAAGCGCGGCGCTGATCGGCAAGCTGCCGCTGGATTTCCTGTCGCTGGGCATGGGCACGCATAAGGCGTTCGACGAGCTTGCCCAAACCGCTGCCGGCATCGATGATCCGATGGTGGTGCTGGGCGAGCTTAGCGGCATCATGACGAATTGCGTGGCCTGCCACTCTGGCTACCGGCTGGGCATCCAGGGCGACGACCGCGAGAACTGAAGGGACGGGCATGGCGCAGCGGCGCAAGAGTGCCGAGGACCGCAAGGCCGAGATCGTCCGGGCGGCGGTTCGGCTGGCCGCAGAGATCGGGCCCGACCGGGTGACCACCCAGGCGCTGGCAGATGCGGTCGGGCTGTCGCAGGCGGCGGTATTTCGGCATTTCCCGACCAAGCCACTTATCTGGCTGGCGGTGGGAGAGACCATCGCCAGACGGATGCAGGCCGATCAGATCGACGATGGCAGCCCCGATCCGGCGGGGCGGTTGAACGATCTGGTGATCCGCTATCTGGGCCAGATCGCCCAGACCCCGGCGATCCCGGCGATCCTGTTTTCGCGCGAACTGCACGCCGAAAACGAACCGCTGCGCGCCCATTTCGAACAGGTGATGGCGCTGCGCCGCGCCGGTTTCGCCCGGCTGGTAGCGCGCGCCGTCGCCGCCGGGCAGTTCGCGCCCGGCACCGACCCCGACGACACCGCCGCGCTGATCCTGGCCACGCTGCAGGGCCTTGCCATGCGCTGGTCGCTGGAGAACCGCCGCTTTGATCTGCAGGCCGAGGGCACGCGATTGCTGGCAGCCCTGACCGGCGGCCTGTCGCAGGTCCGGGCACGGCAGGACAGACCGCCGGCACCCTGACCCGGGGCTTGTCTCATCTGGCCCAGCAACCGCCTGTCTGGAATCGCGGTTTTCCGGCGGCGCCCAGGTCGCAAGTGTCTTCACGGGGGAACCCGGAGCTTTCGGCCGGGTCTGGCCTGCCGGATCAGTTCGAACTGGTGCCGGTGATTTCGGCGGTGTCCTCGTCGAGGATGCCATCACTCCAGTTGCCGGTGGCGCGCTGGCCGCCGGCATAGGTGATCGTGCCCTCGCCCTGGCGCTTGCCCTTGACGAACATGCCCACGTAGACATCGCCATTGGCATAGGTCGCCCGGCCCTGGCCGTCGATTTCCCCGTCCAGCCAGCTGCCGGAATACTTGAACCCGTCGGGCATCACGATAGAGCCCTGGCCGTGGCGCTGGCCGTTCCTGAACTGACCCTCATAGGCCGTGCCGTCGGCATAGACCGCCTTGCCCTGACCAGAGCGCTGGCCGTCCTGCCATTCGCCCTGATAGGAATAGCCGTCGGTGAAGGTCATGGTGCCGATGCCGTGATTCTTGGCGTTCTTGAACTGGCCCTCATAGACCAGCCCGTTGGCATAGCGAGCCATGCCGGAGCCCTCGATCACCCCGGCTATCCAGGCGCCCTCGTAGGTCGAGCCGTCGGGATAGACGATCTTGCCCTCGCCCGCGGCCAGATCGTCACGGAACTGGCCCTCATAGACGGAACCGTCGGGATAGGTGACCTTGCCCTGGCCCTCGATATGGCCCGCCACCCACTCGCCGGTATAGGCGTAGCCGTCGGTGCCGGTGAAGGTGCCGTTGCCGTGGCGCCGGTCGTTGAGAAACTGGCCGTCGAAGACGTCGCCATTGGCATAGGTGACCTTGCCCGCCCCCTGACGTTCGCCATTGACCAGGTCGCCCTCGTAGATGTCGCCGTTGGGCTGGGTCAAAAGCCCCTTGCCGTTGATCTGGCCGCCGGCCCAGGCGCCTTCATAGATCAGCCCGTCGGGCATGGTCAGCGTGCCCTTGCCTTCGCGCGCCCCGCGCACCAGGTCGCCGGCATAGACCGCGCCATCGGGATAGGTGATCTTGCCCTTGCCCTGCTTGACGCCATCGATCCAGCTGCCTTCGTAGACATAGCCGTTCGGGCTTTGCATCTTGCCCTGCCCGTGATGCATGGCGTTCTGGAACCCGCCCTCGTATTTCACACCGTTGGCATAGACCGCAGCACCAGAGCCGTTGATCCGCCCGTCGACCCAGTCGCCCTCGTAGGTGCCACCGTCGGCGAAGGTGATCTTGCCGAAACCCTCTGGCTTGCCCTTGGCGAATGTCCCCTCATAGACCGATCCGTTCGGGAAACGTGCCACGCCCTGGCCCCTGATCTCTCCGTCCACCCAGGCGCCGGTATACTCATAGCCGTTGGGCAGCCGGTAGGTGCCGATGCCATGCTGCTTGCCGTCCCTGAATGTGCCCTCGTAGACGCCGCCGTCTTCGTATTGCTTGAGCACCACATCGCCCGATTGCGCCAGCGCAGCGCCGGCGAAAACCACGGCCCCGAGTAGCGAAAGAACTGCCGATCCTGTCTGCACGATGTTCCCCGTTCCTGCCCGGGCATTGGTTTCCCGGTCTTCAGATGCGCGCAATCCTAGGTGAGCGCCCCCGGGCTTACAACGGTTTTTGCCACCGGTCGGCTTTCCTACGCTGCCGGTTCTGGTAAGACGCTGGTGAGACGAGAGGAAAACCATGACCGACCGCTTTCGCCTGACACTGGCGCAACTCAATCCCACAGTGGGGGCGCTGTCGGCCAATGCCAGCAAGGCGTTCGATGCCTGGACCGCCGGCAAAGAGGCCGGCGCCGACATGGTGGCCCTGTCCGAGATGTTCATCACCGGCTACAACACCCAGGATCTGGTGACCAAACCCGCCTTTCACCGTGCTGCCATGGCCGAGGTTGAGGCGCTGGCGCGGCGCTGCGCCGACGGCCCGGCGCTGGCCATCGGCGGGCCCTGGTTCGAGGACGGCACGCTTTTCAACGCCTATCTCATCCTCAAGGGCGGTCGCGTGGCGGCCCGGGTGCTGAAACACCACTTGCCCAACGAGACCGTGTTCGACGAGGTGCGCGTCTTCGGTACCGGCCCGCTGGGCGGGCCCTATGCGGTGGGCGATACCCGTATCGGCTCGCCGATCTGCGAGGATGCCTGGCACAGTGACGTGGCCGAGACGCTGGCCGAGACCGGGGCCGGGTTCCTGCTGGTGCCGAACGGCTCACCCTATTACCGCGACAAGTTCGACCACCGGATCAATCACATGGTGGCCCGCGTGGTTGAGACCGGGCTGCCGCTGATCTATCTCAACATGGTGGGGGGCCAGGACGACCAGGTCTTCGACGGCGGCACCTTTGCGCTGAACCCGGGCGGTGATCTGGCGCTGCAGATGCCGCTTTTCGACGAGGCTATAGCCCATGTCGACCTGCTGCGCGGGCCGGGTGGCTGGCGCATCGAGCCGGGAGCGATGGCGCCGCAGCCCGATGCATGGGAGCAGGACTATCGCGTCATGGTCGAATCGGTGCGCGACTATTTCCGCAAGACGGGGTTCCGGCAGGCGCTGCTGGGGCTATCGGGCGGCATCGATTCGGCGCTGGTGGCTACCATCGCGGCGGATGCGCTGGGGCCCGAGAACCTGCGCTGCGTGATGCTGCCGTCGGAATACACCTCTCAAGATTCGCTGGACGATGCCGCCGCGGTGGCAAATGCCCTGGGTTGCCGGCTTGACACAGTACCGATTTCGGGCCCCCGCGCCGCCGTCACCGACACGCTGGCGCCGCTGTTTCAGGGCACCGATGCGGATGTCACCGAAGAGAACATCCAGTCGCGCCTGCGCGGGCTGCTGCTGATGGCGCTGGCCAACAAGTTCGGCGAGATGCTGCTGACCACCGGCAACAAGTCAGAGGTGGCTGTGGGCTATGCCACGATCTATGGCGACATGGCGGGGGGCTATAACCCGATCAAGGACCTTTACAAGACCCGGGTGTTCGAGACCTGCCGCTGGCGCAACGCCAATCACCGCGACTGGATGATGGGCCCGACCGGAGAGATGATTGCGCCCCGGGTGATCGACAAGCCGCCCTCTGCCGAGTTGCGCGAAGATCAAAAGGATGCCGACAGCCTGCCGCCCTACGAGGTGCTGGACGCGATCCTGACCCAGTTGATCGACAACGAGGCCAGCGTCGCCGATGTGGTGGCGATGGGCCATGACCGCGAAACGGTCAAGCGGGTCGAGCATCTGATTTATATCAGCGAATACAAGCGATTTCAGTCCGCCCCCGGAGCGCGGCTGACGATGCGGTCGTTCTGGCTCGACCGGCGCTATCCCATCGTCAACCGATGGCGCGACAATGAATAGGGTCACCTATGATATAGCCGCATTTTCGCAGGCGATCAGAACCGCCTGTTCTGACGATCCGCGGCAGAATGGGATGCGGCAACCGGTTCTGCATCTCGATGGGCAGCTGTTTGAGGTGCCGAAGCTCACAGAACAGGTAGAAGGCGAGGCCGCATTTGCCGCCGGGACCGGTCAGAAGGATTTCGAGAAGATCTGTCGTTTCGTCCGTGTTCGAAAACTGTCTTTCAAAGGTTTGCGCGTGACCGACCTTGCGCCCCTTGCACAGATACACGGACTTCGAGAATTGCAGATCTGGTGGGCCACTAAATTGACGTCGATCGATCCGCTCGCGCGGCTTGGTCTGCGGCTTTTGATATTGGAAGACACCAAGCGGCTCTCCGACCTCACGCCCTTTGCGAGGATGCAAAGCCTGGAAACGTTGATGTATTCGGGGGGTGTCTGGTCGGCAAATCTGGCACAGAGCCTTTCGCCTCTGGCGGATCTGCAGAAACTGACCGAATTGCATCTTACCAATCTGAAGGTGATGGAAGGCGGTCTACGCCCTGTCGCTGGCTGCAAGAATTTGCGCAGGTTGGTCTTGAGCCTTCAGTTTGCCACAGAGGACTATGCCTTCCTGAAAGCGCATCTGCCCGGCACAGAGTGCGATGCCTTTGTGCCATATCAGAAACTGGGCTTCGATCTCGATGGCCGGGATGTGTGTGTGACCCGGCGGCGCAAGCCATATTTGAACAGCCAAAAGGATGCGGCACGCCTTCAGAGATATGTGGATCGTTTTCTGGCCATGGTGGACGAGTTTCGCCGCGAGTGAGTGATAAAGTGATGGCCTGCCTGTTCCGGGTTGGAAGAACGCAAATTCTAGCTCGACCGGCGCTATCCCATCGTCAACCGATGGCGCGACGGCAGCGGGGCGTGATCCTGGGGTGTCGGCCCCCTGGCCCGACGTTTTCTTGCCTCGCGCCCCTGCGGGCGCTCAGGGCAGGTGGAGAGGCGACGCGAAAAACCTGGAGCATGGGTTCGGTGCGGGGTCCGTCGGGGCCGGGTCAGCGAACCGGTTGGCCGGCGCGCAGTGGGTCAGAGCCGGGTCAGGGCGCATTGCGGCAACAGAACCTCGACCGCGTCGCGGTCGCAAAGCCGGGTCGCCTCGGTGGCGCAGGCGGCGCTGGCGGCGGCGGCGCCGTAGCGCAGGCTTTGCCCCATATCCTCGCCACGGGCCAGCGCCAGGGTGAAGGCGCCGACAAAGCTGTCGCCGGCCCCGACCTTGCTTTGCACTTGGACCGGTGCGCCTGTGGTGTGCCAGCTGCCGGTCGCGTTCGACAGAACCGACCCGTCGGCGCCGCGCGCCACGATGATATTGCTGGCTACGCCGCGCGCGGCCAGTTCGCTGGCGAAACCGGCGGTGTCGTGGCGTCCGGGCAGCGCCCGTCCGGCCAGATCTTCTGCCTCGGCGCTGTCCATGCGCAGCACGTGGATCGCCTCGTGCGGGATCTGGGTGAGGTTGATCAGTGCCGGGCCGGAAGTGTCGACGATCAGCTTGGCGCCACGGCCGGTGACATGTTCGGCCAGTAACGAGGGAAACTCGCGCGCCACGCCTGGCGGCTGACTGCCCGACAGCACCACCAGAGTACCATCGCCCGTGGCCTGATCGATCGAGTTCAGACCGCGTTCCACGTCGGGCTCTTGCCAGCTGGGTCCGGGCATGACGAAACGGAACTGCTGACCGGTGCTTTGGTCGGTGACCGAGAAGCTCTGCCTTGTTTCGCCGGGGCCCTGGAAAGCGACCGTGGGCACGCCTTCGAGCGCCAGAAGTTGCAGCAGGTGCGCGCCGGTGGTGTTGCCGATGGCGACGAGTGCGGTGGCATGGCCGCCGAGTTGGCGGATGGCGCGGGCGACGTTGATGCCGCCGCCGCCGGGGTCGATATGCGGGTGGGTGCAGCGCAGCTTGTGCTCTGGGAAGACACGCGGCGCCGTGGTGGCGAAATCCACCGTGGGGTTCAGTGTGATGGTCAGGATGTCGGTTCTCATGCGCGTACTGTCCGTATGGCTTTCGGTCTGGCCGATTGCCGGTCAGGCCCCGCCAGCAGGCTGCCCGACAGGATGAAGAGCAGCCCCAGGCCCGTCACACAGGCCGCGACGGTGGGCCGGCCGGATTTGGCCGGGTTGAGGAAGAAGAAAAAAGAGGACCCGCCATCCGCCAGACCGGGCGCGATTGCGCAGGCTGCATGGGCCAGCGGACAGGCGATCCAGATCACCGGGCCGAGCCGGGTGAGCCGCGATCTGGGGGCGGCGGTGAGCCACACGATCAGGCAACAGAGCGGCACGGGGCAATGCAGCTCGATGTTGGACCAGCCCCCGGTGCCGCCGGGGTTGTGGTTGGCGGCCCAAAGAAAGTGGCAGGCGAGGCCGGCGGGCATGACCCATACGGCTGTGGCGGCGGGCCAGCCCTGGCCCGGCCAGCGGCCGCTCAGGGCGGTTAGCGCGAACACCGCGACGACTGTCGGATTGGCGATGTTGGTGAAATGGTCCGCCGTGAACCCGAGCGCCCCGCCCGGCCCGGGCCAGGCATTGTCGCCGCGAAACCCGATGCCCGGCGAGACCGGCGCGAGGACCGCGATACCGGCGGCGGTGAAATGCGCCGTTTGCGAGAGGGATGCCTTTGGTACCATGCGGCACCGATGCCCTGTTAGCGCCAACACGTCAAGCCCGCGTCCGGCTTTGTACTGTGACTGCCGGAAAGGGGCGCCGTTACCGGCCGGCGACGGCAGGTTTTCGGGAAAATGCCGGAATTGAAGGCTTTGCGGACGATCTCGCCAGCGAAAGCCCGTCGCGTTCAACCGGGTTCATGCATTCATCCCGAGGTCGAGGCAGCGCTCGCGCGAGCATGACGCGTTCGGCCATGAGGATGAGTTCAATTCAACGCGAACGCAGCCCGGTCCCCCGTATCCGAACGCCGTCTCATTGGATTGACACCGAACAGCAAAAAGGCAGATCTGTTGATTGGAAACGGGGGTCGCGCCCTCTCAGGGTCGGGCGCGACCCGGCGTCGTCGCCGGGCGGAACATGTTTTGGGCAAAGGCCTTCAACGCCTCCGGGGCGCGCTGACTATATGGCGGATTGCGATTCCACCACGACCGGGCGGCGTCTGCATCTAGCCACAGGTCAAATCCTCGTTGTCACAACTCTCTTCGCACGCGTGAGTGGGTACGAGGCGGGCTCAGGTCCACCATTCGTCTATGGCGGCGATGTCGTCGTCGGACCAGCCGAAATGATGCGCCAGTTCATGCACCAGCACATGGGCGATGAGGTGGCCAAGCGGCTCGTTGCCGCGTTCGGCCCATTCGTCGAGGATCGGGCGGCGGAACAACCAGATCGTGTCGGGGTGTGTCGGTTGGTCGGCGGTGGATTTCTCGGTCAGCGGGATGCCGTCATAGAGCCCGGTCAGATCGAAGGGCTGCATCTGCAACTCGTCGAGCATGTCGGCCGGGGCGAAATCCTCGACCCGCAGGGCGATGGCGGCAGCGGCGCTGCGGAACGGCTCGGGGATGGCGGCCAGTGCGGCGGCGGCCATGGTCTCGAAAGCGGCGAGACCGGGGGCGGTCCATGGGGCGGATGCGTGGTCCATGGCGTGCGGTATGGGCCGGGCGTTGCCTGGGGGGAAGGGGCAAAACGCCGGTGGCGAGGTATTCGGTTGGCCGACGCGATCCGATCAACCGGGGGGCAAACCCACGCCCATGTTTCCGGCCAATTCGAAGGGGCAGGGGGCGGGTGGACGGGGAAGCCGTTCATTGCCGGGCGGAAATCCGGTATTCTCGGGCCAGGGCAGAGCGAGCGGGCGAGTGCGAGCAAGACCAGTCCAACCGGTGCCGATGTAGTGGTTTCCTGAAGGCGGTCGGGCATGACCAGCGCCGGGCCGATGGGTTTTGGCTGGGCGCGATCTTTCGCGAGGTGGCGGGGTTCGGGCCGGTGATGTGGGAACCCGACATCGTCGGACCCCCGATGATCATGTCCTGGCGTGACAAAAAACCTGCCAAAACTGCAAAGGTTTTGCCGAGGATTATTGTCCTTATCAACAGCTTGGTTTCAGGTGGCGTGCCAGGCAGTGAAATGGGCCGCCGTTTTTGCGCCCCACAAACCACAGCGTTTGTAAAGAATCCGCCCAGCAGTCGACACTCAGCTGGGTCCGATCTAAGCTTGCAGATTAGGATTTCAAAAACTTGGAAAACGTGCTCGCAAGACCCGTTTCTATATCGCCTTCGCAAAGCGTATAGCAGATCATTCCTTTAGGGCCAGCAAAGCAATGAGTTTTGCACTGTACATCAGGCTGTTCAACTGAAAAGCCGTTAATGGCTCTCAATAAAGAGATCTCGGTTTGCTCATTGTTGCTACAGCAATTGCATCCCGATTTAGAGACAAGATTAGACTTGCAGTGCTTACATCTAATCGCGCTTGGTTGTATTTTCTCTTTGCAATAAGGGCAAGTTCCTTGGTGGTCAGGGCAAGATTTTTCTAAAGCGCTGTGGCAATGCTTGCACTTAGTCGCACTTGGTTGGATTTCTTCTTTGCAGTATGGGCATGTTGCTTGCTCTTTGGGCATTGTAATCTCCTGAGGTTTCGAAGCGGGTAGAAAGAGAGTAACATTGTAGTGGAAAAAAAGCTACATTGACAGCGACTGCTTGGAGGTCGGAAGATTGCACACATTTGACTACATGTCCCACCAACATTGCTTTTTTGAAAAAGGTGGAGAAGCACTGGAGTCGTTTCAACCTAAACTTGACAAATCTAGATTATACGTCAGAGATGCTGACCTAAAAGCCACCACGTTCTAGGTACAACTGACGGTCGCCTGACGGTATTTCAGGAAATCTGTTACCCCGGCGAAAGCCACATGGTGTGATTGCGGCGGTCGCTCTCCAATGGCGAACGAGGTCCGGTATGCTGGCCTCATGGGTATCAACCGTGAGGAGAACGACCATGACGTATTATGCAGGACTTGATGTGTCACTCAAAGAGGTTTCGATCTGCGT
>JAAELR010000313.1 GCA_024226455.1 Paracoccaceae bacterium | reverse complement strand
GCTGCTGGAACATCGGGACCGGCTCAAGGAGATTGGCGCCGTGGGTATGCTGATCCAGGCCGACACCCTGGACGATCTGCGCACCATCGCCGGATTGGCGGCTGGCCTGTCCATCATGCCGGCATCGGCGAGCGATATCGCGCAGGCACTGGGGATCTCGAACTATCCCGTATTGATCACCCCCCGCGGCATCGAGCAGTGAGCCGGCATCCCATCGAGGCCCTGCTGCGCCCGCCGGTGGAACTCTGGTCCATGGTGGTGGCCTTTGCCACCGCCGCAATCGCGGTGTTGGCCCCCTGGGCTCTGATGATGCCACCGGGGGTGGCCTATGGTGCGGGGGCCGCGCTGACGATCCTCGGGCTGATCCGAGGGCGGCAGGCCTGGATGGTCATACGCTATCAGCGCAATATGCGCAAACTCCCCACTTACCGCTTGCGGGCCACCCAAATCCCCCTCAGCCAGCGCAAGCTCTTCCTGGGCAGGGGTTTTCGCTGGACCCAGAAACACACCCAACGGCTACGTGATACGATTCGCCCCGAGGTCCAGCGTTATGTGCAGCCGGGGTGGTTGCAGCAATGGGCACGTCGGCAGGAGGTGGCCTGGGAGTCAATCCCGGTACTGAACTGGCTGGCCCACCTGTTGCGCACCAGGGCCTGGTGGAATCCCCTGGCGCCAATGCCGGCCGTCGGTGGCAAGCCGGCCCTGCATGCGGTGGAGCCTGACGAACAGGCGGTATGGATGGACATCGGCGAACGGGTCGGCCATACCCTGGTGCTGGGCACCACCCGGGTCGGCAAGACGCGCCTGGCCGAGATCCTCATCACCCAGGACATCCGGCGCGGGG
>JAAELR010000312.1 GCA_024226455.1 Paracoccaceae bacterium | reverse complement strand
TCAATGGGCCAGAAAATCTTCAGGTCAATTCAGGCGCAGGAGTATATCATTTTTCAAACGCGGCCTGAGAGCCATTCAGGCCAGATGCAAACGAAGGCTCAAGATCCCAAAACTGTGGGTCAGATGGCAAAACTGACTCATGGTAAGGCATAGCGACAATTGTGTAGTACCATTCTGACATGACTTACCCTGTTGCATTTCGCCGGCATGTTCTCTCGGTTCGAGACAAGGAAGGCCTTGGTTTCGAAGAGAGGTCTGAGCGCATTTTGGTCGGTTTGGTGTCGTTCAAGCGGTGGGCGAAGCGCATTGAACCCAAGCCGGATGAGCGTCGGAATATCCGCAGGATTGATCCCGAGAAGCTTGCGCAAAACGTTCGGGATCATCCTGATGCCTAGGCGCGGCGGATATGGGGTTTTAACACCGCGTACCACCGGGCATAGCCGTCACTGTTGAGATGCACGCCGTCGCGGCTGAATGCCACCTTCAGCCCGCTCCTGTCCGACAGGACCTGGTTGATGTCGATGAATTTCAGCCCATGCGCCCTTGCCAACTTACGCAGCCCGGTGTTCAGCGTGTGCACCCTTGCCAGTTTGTCGCCGCAGACCGGGCCGCTGCAGGCCAACGTCGACTGGATCACCACGTCGATACCCCGCGACTTCAGGATGTCCACGATCCGGTCGTAGCGACCCAGGATGCGCTTGACGGGCACTCCGTTGTAGATGTCGTTGATCCCGAACATCAAAAGCGCGCGTTTCGGCTTGGTTTCCAGGATGGCGTCCATGCGGGAGAGGATCTTGAGCGCGGTGTCGCCAGAGACGCCGCGGTTGGCGATCCGGATGCCCGGAAAGCGCGCGTCCCATCGCCCCCCGGCGGTGATGCTGTCACCGATCATCACCACATCGAAGGGTTTCAACCGCGGCGGTGCAGGTTTCGGCACATGGCCGGGGGCCGGAGATGGCGCGGGGGCAACGGGTCTTGGCAAGGCGATTGCGGCGGTTATGACAAGAGAGGCCGGGCGCGGCAGCGGGCGCGGCGGCAGTTGCGTCGCAACTCTGGCCGTCTCGGCGGCGTGGGTGGTCGGGCGCGGCACCGGGCGAACCGGATCCGGTACCGCTGCGGTCCGGTCCGGGCGGGGCAAGGGGCGGACGATCGGGCGGCCGTCCGGCATCCGGTCGGGCCTCGGCTGAGGGCGAATGGAAGAAATGCCTGCCTCGGCGGCCAGGGCGCTGGCCGCGACTACGAGCCCGACAAAGAGGAACCGTCCGCGCCACATGGAGGCAATCTAGCTGACCGGCCCAGCGGATACAAAGGAAACCGGCCCCTGCGCGCATCGATCCGCCGTAATTGGCCGACTGGTCCAGCGGAGACAGGTCATCGCCAGATCGGCGCGGGCGTGCTAGTTCTGTGCTTCAGCTTATCTGCGGGTAAACGTGGCGCCAGCCCTCCAGAGGCGCGAACAGCATGAACAGGCTGGCCACGCCGGAGCCGATCATGCTGATGATCGTCCGGCCACAGGTGGCGGTGGCCGCACCCGTGGCCAATGACCGCTGCGAACCATGCGACCTCGCCTTGTGCAAGGCAGATTTCTCGGCCCAACGCTCGTTCGACAAGACCGGCACGCCGCAATGCCCGAAGTCGTTCGTTGGTATCCCGACGACTGGGACTGCCCCAAAATGTGGAAAACTCGGCCGGCCCGCGCCGGGGACGAGCCGAACCAGCGCATGCTGCGCATCCGAACCCACAAACCGACGGACGCATTGACACACAATGGCGTTTTGCCGCTTGCCGCACTCTCTGTGTGACGCCAATGTGCTGTCGCGGGGCAAAAGGCGGTGGGGCAATGCTGGACGGTGTCAGGATCATCGAGGTCGAGGGGCTTGGCCCGGGGCCGTTCACCGGCATGCTGCTGGCCGATCTCGGCGCCGATGTCATCGTGGTGCACCGCAAGGGCGGCATCCCGCCCCCCGGCGTGCCCGGGAATTCGGTTCTGGACCGGGGCAAACGCTCTATCGAGCTGGACCTGAAGGACGCGGGCGATGTCGCGAGTTTCATGGCGCTGGTCGCCAGTGCCGAAGGACTGATCGAAGGCTTTCGGCCGGGCGTGATGGAACGGCTGGGGCTGGGCCCGCAGGACTGCCACGCGGTCAACCCGGCGCTGGTCTTTGGACGAATGACCGGCTGGGGGCAGGAAAGCCCGCTGTCTCATGCCTCGGGTCATGACCTGAACTATATCGCCATCTCCGGGGCCGCCTGGTACAGCGCTGACGCGGGCCAGGCTCCGTTCCCGCCGCCGACGCTGGTCGGCGATATCGGCGGTGGTGCCATGTATCTGGCAGTGGGCATCCTGTCAGGCATCCTGAGGGCGCGGGCGACGGGCGAGGGCACCGTGGTGGACGCCGCGATCTACGATGGCTCGGCTCATATGATGAACCTGCTGATGACCATGCGCCAAAGCGGCAATCTGGCCACCGAGCGGGGTCAGAGCCTTCTGGATGGGCCACACTGGAGCCGCTGCTATCGCTGCAGCGACGGCGGCCACATAAGCGTGCAATGCCTGGAGCCCAGGTTCTACGCCATATTCCTTGACAAGATGGGGCTGTCGAGCGACCCCGATTTCGCCCGGCAATTCGACCGCGATCTCTGGCCCGGGGCGACCGTGCGGCTGACCGGGTTTTTTGCGGGCAAACCGCGCGACGACTGGGCCGCGCTGTTTCTTGGCAGCGACGCCTGTGTGGCCCCGGTGCTGAGCCCCGATGAGGCACAAAGCCACGAGATGAATGCAGCGCGGCGGACCTGGGACGACACCGGCGGCGTGTTGCAGGCGGCACCAGCACCCCGTTTTGCCGGCGCGCCGGACTGGAGACCGCCCGATATTCCCGCCCGCGGGCAGCACGGCGACGAGATACTGACAGAGCTGCGCCGGGGCTGAACCCCGGCTCGCCCCGGAAACTCAGGTGCCGAAATAGGCCTTGTTGAGCTCATCATCCGCCATCAGCTCTTCGGGCGTGCCGCTGACACGCAGATGACCGGTTTCCAGCACATGCACATGGGTGGCCAGCGACATGGCGAAGTTGATGTTCTGTTCGGTGATCAGAATGGTCAGCCCGTCTTCCTGGTTCAGCCGCCGCAATGTCGCGGCGATCTCGGTGCAGACCTTGGGCGACAGACCGATGGTTGGTTCATCGACCAGCAAAAGCCGCGGCGAGGTCATCAGCGCGCGGCCCACCGAAACCATCTGCCGCTCGCCTCCCGAGAGGGTCGAGGTTTCCTGCGTGGCGCGCTCTTTCAAAACCGGAAACAACTCGTGCACATGGGCCAGGTTGCGCCCGATGTCGTCGCGCGCGGTATAGCCGCCGACCAGCAGGTTGTCCTCGATTGCCATGAAGGGAAATAGATGCGCCCTTTCGGGGGCATAGCCGACCCCCATCCTGACGATCTCGGCCGAGCCTCGCCCGACCAGATCGGCGCCTTCGAGGCGGATCGCACCGGTGTTCTTGACCATGCCGATGATCGAATCCATCAGCGTCGATTTGCCCGCGCCGTTGGTGCCGATCACGGCAACGATTTCGCCCTGTGCCACGTCGAAGGACACGTCGTGCAGCGACTGCGCCCGTCCGTAAAAGGCCGACAGGTTGTCGATTTCCAGAAAAGCCATGCCGGTCTCCTCAATGCCCCAGATAGGCCAAGCGAACGGCCTCGTCGTTCATCACGTCGTGATAGCTGCCCTGGCACACGAAGGTGCCCTGGGTCATGGCGATGGCCCGGTCGATCAGCGGTTCCAGCGAGCGCAGGTCGTGGCTGACGATCACATAGGTCATGCCTTCTTGCCGCTTTTCGTTCAGCAGGCCCGAGATCTGTTCGATCTCGCCCGCCGTCAGGCCGGCAAAAACCTCGTCCAGCAGCATCACCTGCGGACGGGTGGCCAGAGTGCGCGCCAGTTCCAGCTTGCGCAGGTCTCCCATGCTCAGCTCTGCCGGGTCGCGGTGCAGGTCTGCCTCGCCCAGCCCAACGCTGCGGGCAATGGCGCGGCCTTCTTCATGGCTGTTTCCAGAGGTCAGCATGGCGATGATCGAGTCCGGCATCAGCCCGACCTCGATATTGGCCAGCACGTCCATCTCGGCAAAGGGCCGCGGCACCTGATAGGTGCGCGCGACGCCGCGGCGGATACGTTTATGTGTCGGCAACCTTGTCAGTTCCTCGCCATGCAGCTTGATCGAGCCCGAATTCACCTTGTGCTCTCCCATGATCAACGAAAAGATCGTGGTCTTGCCGGCGCCATTGGGGCCAATGAGCCCGACGCTTTCGCCCTTGTGGACCTCGAAGGACATGTCATTCGTCGCGGTCAGCCCACCAAAGCGTTTAACCACATTCACCAGTTCCAGGATCACGCTCATGCCTTTGCCCCCCGGATACGCGCCAACAGCCGGTTCACGATCTCGATGATGCCTTTGGGCTGATACATGTAGATCACCAGCGCCACGAGCCCGTAGATAAAGAACCGTCCCTGACCCTTCAGCGCGGTTTCCAGCCAGTCCAGAACGGGCCAGGCATCGGTCAATTCGGTCGAGAACTTGACCCGCAGGATCTCTAGCAGGAAGGTCAGGAAGATCGCGCCGATGATCGGCCCGATGATGGTGCCCGCGCCGCCCAGCAGGGCCGAAACGATGATGGTAAAGGCCAATGTGATCTCGAACAGACCACGCGGTGACACATAGCCCAGGTAATGGGCAAAGAACGCGCCCCCTACCCCGGCCACGGCCGCGCCTACCATAAAGGCGAAAAGCTTCAGCTTGGTGGTGTTGAGGCCCGATCCTTCGACCGCTTCTTCGTTCATGCCGATGGCGCTTAACGCGGTGCCAAGCCGTGTGCGCATCATCGCCCAGAGCAGGATCGCGATTGTCCCCATCAACCCCAGCGACAGGTAGTAATTGTTCGCCGCCCCGCGCATCAGCGTGTCGACCCCGGAAATACCCCGCGTGCCACCGGTCAGGTCAGGCCGGATCACCTGCACCAGCTGATAGATCAGCTCCATGAAGGCCAGTGTGATCAGGGCAAAGTAGCTGCCCGAGATGCGCAACGCAGGCAGAAAGAACAGCGTGCCCGCCGCCATGGTGACCAGCACCGCAATCGGGATCGAAAACATCGGGTCCACGCCGAAGCGCACGTTCAGAATGCCGGTGGTATAGGCCCCGATCCCGATCAGGAACGGGTGGCCGAAGCTGATATAACCCGTGCGACCCGACAGAACGTCCCAGCTCATCGCGAAAATCGCCAGGTAGTTGGCAAAGATGAAAGTCCTCAGTGTGCCGCGCTTGATCCATTTTATATCTGCCAGTTCCGGCAACAGCGCCAAACCACCCAGAAAGATCGCCCACAGCAGAAGATGCTGCCACTTGATCACACTGCCATTGGTCGTATTGGCCATGTCAAAGCTCCCCCCGCCCGAACAGCCCCTTGGGCATCATCACCAGCACGCCGATGATCAAGAGCATGGTCACCACGCCGCGTATCTCTGGCATGAAGGACGCGGTGATCACTTCCATGAAGCCGATGATGTGGGCCACGATCAACGTGCCCCAGATCGACCCGATCCCGCCAACGATCACCACCGCCACGGCGATGATCAGCGGCGCGACCCACATGCCGGCGTAAAGCTGCGTGACAGAGGCAAAGAAGACACCGGCCAGGCCGCCAAGCGCCCCGGAAAGGCCCCATGTGATCGTGTTGATCCGGTCCGGGTTGATGCCCGACAAGGCCGCACCCTTCACATCCATCGACACGGCCGAAATAGCCCGGCCCACATGGGTCTTGCGGATGAAGAAATATAGCCCGATCAGGATCACCCAACTGATCAGCGCCGCCGCCAGCCGGTTGGCGGTGACCGACACACCCGCAACCCGCCAGTTGCCCTCGACGATGGGCAGCAGAATCTTCGAGGCATCGCCGAAGATCAGGACCACTCCTGCCTGCATCACCACCGCAAGGATCAGGGTGGCGATCTCTACCGGGACCGGATCGCTTTTCAGCGGCTTGACGATCAGCCGGTGGATCGCGATGCCAAAGAGGATACCAATTCCGGCACCCGCCGCGACGCCGACCAGCTTTGGCATGCCCAGGGTCTGGGACACCCAGAAATAGGCATAGCCACCCAGCATCAGATTGACGCCGTAAGCCAGGTTCAGCACCCGTCCGACGCTGAAAATCAAGGTGAAACCGATGGCGATAAGCGCATAGAGGCCGCTTAGCAGCAGGCCCTGGATCAGAATCTGGATCATGCGTTCATTCCTTGCAGGTTCAACCGCATAGGCCCGAAAAGCCCGGTTCCGATCCCTGAGATCATGTTTTCCCCCTGTTCCCTTTTATTTCCGGCACTCGCGCCGGCCTTTAGGCTTTTTCTTGCAGAACCATAGCGGCATGTTGCCTTGTCGGCGAGCTATGTCGCGCGGCGACGGTCCTCGCGTCTGTCGGTGAAGCGGTATAGCTGGTGGGCGAAGGGCAGGAACCAGGCGCTCTTGCGGTACCAGGCCCGGGTTTCCAGCGTCGTTTGCGCGAACGCTGTGTCGGCGGCCGGATCGCCGATCATCGCCAGTGCGGCCTTGTGGCCCAGATAGGGCGCCATGGCGTTGCCGCTGCCGGAAAATCCCATGGCGTGCCAGACCCCGTCGAACTGGCCGATATGCGGCAGGAAGGTGAAGGTGAACCCGGTCTGCCCGGTCCAGCTGTGGCTGATCTTTGCCTTGGCAAGCTGCGGGAAAATCTCTGACATCAGCCCGCGCAGCACCGATGTCGCGCGCGCCTGCGGCACTCTGGACATTGCCGCCCGGCCTCCTAGCACGAACCGCTTGCCGTCGGGCGACAGGCGGAAATAGCAGTGCCGGTGGCGGGTTTCGACGCACATGCGCCGGGCCGGCATGATGTCGTCGATCAGCGCCTGCGGCAGTTCCTCTGTCGCGATCAGAAAGCTGCTGACCGGGATCATCCGGCGCTTGAGCCTGGGGAAATCCAGGGTTGTATAGCCGTTGGTGGCCATCAGCACCGTATCGGCACGCAGCTGGCCCCTGGCCGTGGTCACAACGAACCCGTCGCCCTGCTTTTGCACATCCCCAACGGGCGTGTTGCCCATGACGACCGCCCCGGCCCGGGCCGCCGACTGCAGCATGCCGTTCAGGTATTTGCCCGGATGGATGCCGCCATGATCGTTCAGCCGCATGCCACCGCTGTAGAAATCGGTGCCGATCTCGGCGCGTTGGCCGGATTTCGGGATCATGTCGATATCGACATCGATCAGCTTGCGCAGATCGTCCAGCCCGCGCGCGGTGGCGCTGTATTCGGCGTCGTTCCACTGGCCCCGGAACCGACCATAGGCGTTGTAGTCGCAGTCGATGCGCTGGTCAGCGATGCGTTTGCGGGCGAAGTCATAGGAGTCGTTGTAGGATTCCTGCAGCAGCCGCAGCGCCGTGTCGGCCCCGTATTTCTGCGACATCTCATCCAGCGACAGCCGATAGCCGCCACCGATCATGCCGCCGTTGCGGGTGCTGGCGCCGTAGCCGGGGCGCTCTGCATCCAAGAGCAGCACCCGGGCGCCGGAATTCGCCAGCGTCAGCGCCGCCGACGCACCGGTCAGACCGGCGCCGACGACCACGGCGTCACAGGTTTCGGGCAGCGCCTCGGCCTCGCCGTCAAAGGCGGGGAATTCCTCCCACCAGTAGGGATCTGAGTTCGGCTTCGTCACCGGGGCAGCCCTTTCCTAGACTTTGTCCGCATCCTGCGTCCTGAGTTCGACCCGGCGGATCTTGCCCGAGACGGTCTTGGGCAGAGTCTGCACGAATTCAATCTGGCGGGGGTATTTGTAGGGCGCTGTTGTAGCCTTTACATGGGTCTGGATCTCGGCCACCAGATCCTGCGACGGCGCATGCCCCCCGGCCAGAACCACGAAAGCCTTCACCACCTCGCCGCGGGTATCGTCCGGGGCGCCAACCACGGCGGATTCAGCCACCGCCGGATGTTCCAGCAGCGCGCTTTCCACCTCGAACGGGCCGATACGGTAGCCAGCCGAGATGATCACGTCATCGGCCCGGCTGACAAACCAGAAGTAACCGTCTTCGTCGCGGTAGGCCCGGTCGCCGGTCAGGTAATAGTCGCCCTTGAAGGTCTCGGCGGTCTTTTCGGGGTCGTTCTTGTAGCCCAGAAACAGCCCGCGCGGCGGGTTCGGCCTGACCCGGACGGCGATATCGCCCTCGGTGCCGGGCGGCACGGGCCGGGCGTCGTTGTCGATGATGTCCAGCACTATCCCCGGCGCCGGCTTGCCCATCGACCCCGCCCGCACCGGTATGTCCAGCATGTTGGCGCACAGGATCGTGGTCTCTGTCTGGCCGTAACCGTCATAAGGCACCAGCCCAGTCGCCTCTTTCCAGATCGCAATCACGCCGGGGTTCAGCGGTTCTCCGGCGGCGACGCAGTGGCGCAGGCTGGGAAATTCGAACCGCGTCAGGTCCTGCTGCACGAACATGCGGTAGATGGTCGGTGCGCAGCACATGGTAGTGATCGGAAAGCGGTCGAACATCGACAGGGTCTCGGCCACGTCGAAAACGGCGGCGTGATGCACGAACAAAGCCGCGCCCTGCAGCCAGGGGCCGAAATAGCTGGACCACGCCGCCTTTGCCCAGCCGTTGTCGGCGATGTTCCAGTGCAGATCATCGGGGCCCAGATCGAGCCAGTACTTGCCCGTGGTGACATGGCCGAAACCATAGTCGTGGCCGTGCAGCGCCATCTTGGGATTGCCGGTGGTTCCGGAGGTGAAATAGCACAGCGCCACCTCGTCGGCCGCGGTGTCGGTGCCGGGGAAATCGGGCGCCGCGGTCGCGATGCCGTCCTGATAGCTTGTCCAGCCATCGCGGCTGCCATCGGCCAGCACCCTGACGAAGCCTTTTGGCAGATCGCCAGCAACGGCATCCAGCTTGGGCGCGTTGGCGGCATCGGTGACGATGCAGGTCGCGCCCGACGCGTGTATGCGATAGGCGATGTCCCTGGATGACAGCTGGGTCGTGCCTGGCGACGCCACGGCCCCCATCCTCAGACAGGCGGTCAGCACCTCCCACCAGGCAATCAGCCGCGGCAGGATGATCAGCACCGTGTCGCCGCGTTTGACCCCCAGCCCCGCCAGCAGGCTGGCGGCGCGTTTCGAGGCGTGGCTTATTTCGGCGAAGCTGCGCTTTGCCACTGTGCCGCCGTCATCGGCCCAGACCAGCGCGGTCTTGCCCGGGTCCTTTTTGGCCCAGGCGTCGATGACGTCGCGGGCAAAGTTGCATTTGTCGGGGCGATCCCATTCGAACGCCCCGTAAACCTTGTCGTATGATCCTTTTGATGCCCCCCCGGTCATCGGATCAGCGGGCTATGTTGAGAACCTGGATCTGGGTGTATTCCTCCAGACCCTCGGTCGATTGCTCCACCCCAAGACCCGACGCCTTGCACCCGGCCATCGGGATATGCGGCCCGATATTGAGCGCCTGGTTGACCCAGACGGATCCGCTTTGCAGCTTTTCGGCCACCCGGGTCGCCTTTTTCACGTCCTTGCCCCAGACCGAAGCGCCAAGACCGTAGTCAGAGGCATTCGCCGCCTTGCCGACCTTGGCGATGTCCTTGAACTTGATCACCGGCAGGATCGGGCCGAACTGTTCCTTGTCGACGATATCGTCGCCGTCCTTCACATCGCGCACGATCACAGGCTTGATGAAATAGCCCTTCTTGCTTTTGACCACGCCGCCGGTCAGCACCTTGCCGTCCTTTTTGGCTCTCTTGAGCAGGGCCTTGACCTTTTTGAACTGCTCGGCGTTGGCGATCGGACCGATGGTCGAGCCTTGCTGCAACCCGTCGCCGACGATCGCCCCCTTGGCCAGTTTGACCAGCTCGTCGCACATCTCGTCATAGATCTTCTCGTGCACGTAAAGCCGCTTGATCGCCAGGCAGACCTGACCGGCGTTCAGGAAGGCGCCGCCATAGATCTGGGCGGCGGTGGCCTTGACGTCGACATCGGGCATCACGATCGCCGGGTCGTTGCCGCCCAGTTCCAGCGTCACCCGCTTCACCGTGCCGGCGGCGGCGGCCATGATCTTCTTGCCGGTCTCGGACGAGCCGGTAAAGCTGACCTTGGCCACATCGGGATGATCGGTCAGCAGCGGGCCCAGATCGTTTTCATCCGTCACCGCGTTGATCACGCCGGCGGGCACGAACTTGTTGCACAGCTCGAGGATCTTCAGGATGGTCACCGGCGTCGAGGGTGCAGGTTTGACCACGATGGTGTTGCCGGCCACCAACGCCGGGCCGATCTTCCAGAACGGCACCAGCACCGGAAAGTTCCACGGGCAGATCCCGGCCACGACGCCCAGCGGCACCCGGCGGGTCTCGATCTTGAAATCGTCGTCGTTCTGGATCATGCGGCCCTTGGCGCTGAGCGTCGCATAGTGGCGCAGGTAGCCCTCGGTCCAGGCCATTTCGCCCATCGCTTCGGGCATCGGCTTGCCCTGCTCCTTGACCATCAGCCGGGCCAGCATCTCGGCATTGTCGGCCACCACGTCGGCCATCTTGTTGACGATGTCCTGGCGTTTCTTCTGCGACGTCGCGGCCCAGGCGGGGAACGCCTTTTTGGCGGCGGCCACGGCCTGATTGATGTGCTTTTTCGTGCCCTTCGGAACGAAGGCAAAGGTCTTTTCGGTGGACGGGTTGATCACCTTGATCCGCTTTTTCTTGCTGTCCTTGCCGACGAGTTTCCCGTCGATGAGCATTTTTTGAAACATGGTTTTCTCCGCTGTGTTTCGTTGTTGTGTCAGAGATCCGGCTGGTCCAGCCCCTTGGCGGTCGGGGCGTTCAGCTCTGCCTCCATCGTGTTGCGCATTTCAAACTTCTGTACCTTGCCGGTTACCGTCATCGGGTAGTCGTCGACGAACCGGATATGGCGCGGCACCTTGAAATGGGCGATCTGGCCCTTGCAGAAGGCCTTTACGTCTTCATCCGTGGCCGTGACCCCGTCTTTCAGCTGGATCCAGGCACAGACCTCTTCGCCGTACCTGGTGTCCGGAACACCGAAGACCTGCACGTCCTTTACCGCCGGATGGGTATAAAGAAACTTTTCGACTTCGCGTGGATAGATGTTCTCGCCGCCACGGATGATCATGTCCTTGAGGCGCCCGGTGATATCGACATAGCCATCGTCGTCCATCACCGCCAGATCGCCGGTGTGCATCCAGCGATTTCGGTCTATCGCCGATGCGGTCTTCTTTTCATCGCCCCAATAGCCCAGCATCACCGAATAGCCCCGGGTCAGGAACTCGCCCTGCTGCCCGCGCGGCACGGCACGGCCATCCTCGTCGACGATCTTGACCTCCACATGCGGGTGCACGCGGCCAACGGTTGAAACACGCTTGTCCACCGGATCGTCGTTGTTCGACTGCATGCTGACCGGGCTGGTCTCGGTCATGCCATAGCAGATGGTGACATCGGTCATGTTCATGTCCGTGTTGACCCGGCTCATCACATCAGCCGGGCAGGACGAACCCGCCATGACCCCGGTACGCAGATGCGACAAATCGAAAGAACCAAATTCGGGAAGCTCCAGTTCGGCAATGAACATGGTCGGCACACCGTACAGGGCCGTACATTTTTCGCCTGCGACGGCGCGCAGCGTCTCTATCGGGTCGAAGGCCTCGCCGGGGAAGATCATGGCAGATCCGTGCGTTATACAACCCAGAACCCCCATCACCATGCCGAAACAGTGATATAGCGGCACCGGGATGCACAGCCGGTCCCTTTCAGTGAACTTCTGCCGCTCGGTCACGAAATACCCGTTGTTGAGGATATTGTGATGCGTCAGCGTGGCGCCCTTGGGCAGGCCGGTGGTGCCCGATGTGAACTGGATGTTGATCGCGTCGTCGGGCTGAAGCTCGGGCTGCATGGCGACCAGCCGGGCCTTGCTTGCGTCGCTGGCCAGCCCGGCGACATCGGCAAAGCGCAGCATTCCCTTCGGCGCGGTCTGCGAGATAGCGATCACGGCCGTCAGCGAGGGAAAGAACTCTGACCGCAGCCGTCCGGGCAGGGATTTCTCAAGCTCGGGCAGCACGGTCTGCACCATGGCGACATAGTCGCTGGACTTGAAGCGTTCGGCCAGGATCACCGCCTTGCAGTCGGTCACCTCCAGCGCGTGCTCCAGCTCGCGCAGGCGGTAGGCAGGGTTTATGTTGACCTGGATCAGCCCGGCCCGTGCGGTGGCCAGCTGGGCCACCACCCATTCGACATTGTTCGGAGACCAGACCCCGACCCGGTCGCCGGGGCACAGACCCAGTTCGATCAGACCGGCGGCAAAGGCATCGACCTCGGCCAGGAACTCGGCATAGGTCCAGCGTATGCCCTGATGGCACACGATCAGCGCCTCGCGGTCGCCCCAGGTTTCCGCCGCCTCCTGCAGCGCCATACCGATGGTCTTGAACAACAACGGCTGATCGCTGGTGCCGCTGGCATAGCTGGGAAGCGAGGTCGTCGTCTGGTTCATTGCACGGGGTCCTTCACAGTCCGGACGGCGCCGGAGAGGTGTGAATACATGCGGGCGGGCGGCGGGGCCGCCCGGCGCGGGTTACTTGAAAGACATGATGCCCTTCTTGTTGTGGATGATCGCATCGACCTCGACCTCGACCAGCATGCCGGCCGTGGTCAGCCCGGCCTCTACCCCGGTCAGAACCGGCTCTATGCCCTGGAACACCTCGCCATGGCAGCGGATGAACCCGCTGGCCTCGCGCATGTCCGACAAAAAGGCGCGGGTGCGCACGATGTGGCGCATCTTGGCGCCGGCCTCGCCCAGCAGATCCTCGATCTTGTCGAAAATAAAGCGGGTCTGCTCGTAGACGTCATAGGGCGCATAGACCTTGCCGGTCGACTGCATTGCGGTCAGCCCGGCCACGAAAACGAAGGGACCGACCCGCTTGACGCGGGAATAGGACCCCGCCTTTTCGAACCGGCCACCGCCAGAGATTGTCATCAGTGTCATTTCTCGTGTTCTCCTTTTACAGTAAGCGCCCCCGCTTTTTGTCGTTACAGGTTGCCCATGTAGCGGTCGATTTCCACCTGAGTGACCTGCTGGCCCAGGAACTCGATCTCGCGTTCGGCCTGCTGGATCAGGATCGTCTTGCGGTCCTCGCCCATCACCCGGGTCATCAGATCGCTACCCTTTGCCAGCTCGACGGCCTGTTCCAAGTTCACCGGCAGCGGTGCCGCATCCTCAAGCTCATAGGCGTTGCCCATGCAGGGTTCACCCGGTTCCATCCCCTGCTCGATACCGTCGAGACCGGCGGCGATGTCGCAGGCCAGCAGATAATACGGGTTGCAGTCGGCCGACGCGTCGCGCTTTTCCACCCGCACCGCGTTGTCGCTGCCCTCGATGACACGCAGGCCGACGGTCCGGTTGTCGTAGCCCCAGCTGTTGTTGGTAGGCGCAAAGGTATAGGGCTGGCGGCGGCGATAGGTGTTCGGCGTCGTGTTTCCGGTCAGCGACAACTCTGGCATGCGCGCCTGCAGACCCGCAAGGAAGGACAGGCCAAGCTTGTTCAGCTTGCCGCCCTCGGCAAAGGCGTTCTGGCCGTCTTTCCAGAACGAGTAATGGGTGTGAAAGCCGCTGCCCGCCTGGTCGATGAACGGCTTGGCCATGAAGGTCGCCATGTAGCCATGCGCATGCGCCAGCTTCTTGACCAGCGAGCGGAACATGATCACCTGATCGGCGGATTTGAGCGCCTCTCCGTAGCGGATGTTCACCTCGACCTGGCCCGGGGCATATTCCGGGTTCGACTGTTCGATCGGAATGCCGCATTCGTTGATCTGCTGCCGGATCGGACCCAGAACGTGCTCCATCTCGGCGGCACGCGCCATCGAATAGACCTGAATGCCCTGGTCGCGGGGCAGCTTGGTTTCGGGGTCCAGCAGGTAGAATTCCAGCTCTGTGCCGGTCTTGACCTCATAGCCCATGTCGGCGGCGCGCTGCACCACGTCGACCAGCGCCCCGCGCGGGTCGATCGGTACGGGCTTGTGATCCATGCCCTCGGCGCGGGCCATGCAGAATGCCACGCCCTCTTCCCAGGGGCTGGCCACCGGCTTGGTCAGCGGGAACATGTGCATGTCGGGATAGCCGTTGTCGAAATTGACATAAGGCGTGTCCCAGACATCCGACGTCATGTCGATCGCCAAAAGCGCGATCGACAGCGCGTTGCCGTCTTCGCAGATGGTGTCCCAATGGCTGGCCGGAATACGCTTGCCGCGCATGATGCCGTTCAGATCGCCCATGCCCAAGGCAACGGTGTGGGTGCCCGGCGGCAGGCTGAAGTCTTCTTGCGTCACTGGATTTCCTCCCTTGGTGCAGCGTCGGTCCGGTTATCCAGGTCTTTTTGCCTCGGACCGTGCACTACGTAGAATTCGTGTCAAATTGTGGGCAGCCCGGCGGGGGGGGGTGCGGTCTGTGCCGCCAACCGCCCGCCGAATGGCCCTATCCCTTCCTTTCGGTGGCCCAGTCGAAGGGCCGGTCGATCCCGGCCATCTTGACGCCGGTAAAAGCCGAAGCCTCGAAGTTGAGCGCGCGCAGGTCTTCGGGCTCCAGATTGTGGACAGAGGACTTGCCGCAGGCCTTGGCAAGTGCGGTGATCTCCATCGTCATCGCGGTCAGATAGCGCGCTATCCGCTCTGATCCGGCCGGAACGCTCATGCGCTTTTCAAGCTCTGGGTCCTGGGTGGCAATGCCGACCGGGCAAAGCCCGGTGTGGCAGTGGTGGCAGGCGCCCGGGCTGGTGCCCAGCTTTTCATAATCCTCCATATAACGCGGCGAGTTGCAGCCCAGCGCCACCATCGCGCCATTGCCGATCATCACCGCATCGGCGCCCAGCGCCAGCGCCTTGGCCACGTCGGTGCCCGAACGGATGCCTCCGGCGACCACCAGTGACACCTTGCCCGACATGCCGCAGTCGTCCAGCGCCTCTCTGGCGGCTGGAATGGCGGACATGCAGGGAATGCCGGTGTGGTTCAGCAGCAGTTCGGGGCTGGCCCCGGTACCACCCTCGGCGCCATCGACCACCACCACGTCGGCCCCGGCCTTGGCCGCCACGGCGACGTCATAGCGCGGGCGCGTCGCACCCATCTTGATGAAGATCGGCACCTTGTAGTCGGTGGCGATGCGCAGTTCCTCGATCTTGACCGCCAGGTCGTCGGCGCCCAGCCAGTCGGGGTGCCGGATGGTCGAGCGCTGGTCGACGCCCTCGGGCAGGGTGCGCATCTTCGAGATGCGCGGGCTGACCTTCATGCCCAGCAGCAGACCGCCAGTGCCGGGCTTGGCGCCCTGGCCCACCACCAGTTCCAGCCCATCGGCCCGGCGCAGGTGATCGAGGTCAAGCCCATAGCGCGCCGGTGACATCTGGTAGACCAGCTTTTGCGACGCGCTGCGCTCCTCCTCCAGCATGCCGCCCTCGCCGGTGCAGGTCAGCGTGCCGACCTTGGACGCCCCATGCCCCAGCGATTCCTTGGCAGGGGCCGACAGAGCGCCAAAGGACATCGAGGCGATGTAGATCGGGATATCCAGTTCCAGCGGATTTTCCACCAGCCCGCGACCGCCGCCGAGCACCGTCCTAGTGTCGCATTTCTCGCGGTAGCCTTCCAGCGGCAGCCGGGTCATGGTGGCCGGAACGAAGGTCAGATCGTCGAATGTCGGCAGCCGGTCGTTGAACGTGTTCCAGCCGCGCACCTGATAGCGGCCCAGCTGGGCCAGCGCATGCGCCTCTGAAATCGCCTCGGGGGTCCAGCGGGTCGAGCCGCCCTTGTCGTAAGAGGCCGGCACCCCGGCAGGGCGGCCCTCGATGGCGCCGTCGCTGAACGCGATCTCTGCTTCGCTCGCCTCCTCGAACGGATATTCGTACGGGGGCTTTATATCATCAGCCATGCTTTTGCGTCCCTGCTTTCAAAATACCAAAGCCGTTGACCGGCCACGATCCGCCGCCAGTTGCGCGACGTGTCTTTCAGTCCCAGCGGATCCAGGATGGCATCCACTTCGGCGACCTGTTCGGCGGTGGGTTCGCTCACCACCGCATCGACGCCCAGGTCATCAATATCGCCGGTCACCCAGACCTCGCCCTCCCACAGGGCATCGGCACAGCTGGTGCCCGCACCGCCAAGCGCGATGATCTTACCGCCATGCGCCATGAAACCCGACTGGTAACCGATCTTGCCCTCGACGATCAGATTGCCGCCCTTCATCGCCACCCCGGCGCGCGGGCCGCTGTCGCCCCTGACATGGATGGTGCCGCCCAGCATCGCCGCGCCCACCGACATGCCGGCGTATCCGTTCACGGTGATATGGCCAGACGCCATCGCCTCGCCGCAGCCCCAACCGGCGTTGCGTTCGATCTTGATGGTGGCGCCATTGTTCAGACCGCCGCAGTAGTAGCCGACCGAGCCCTCGAAACGCACCGAACAGCCCTCCGGCAGTCCGACGCCCAGGTTGTGCCGCGACCGGGTATCGCGAACCAGGATCGACTTGCCGGCCTTGGCGGCCGCCTGGATATCCTGATGAACCTCTTTGACAGGACGGTCTGCGACTTCGATTACAACCTCTTCCATTTCGCCAGCCTCCGGTTGGACGCTCATGCCGCAGCTCCCCGGTTTCCAACACCCCAGATGCCGTGCAGGCTCGGGCCGTCGTGGTTGATGATGCTCACGCCATCCCGGTCATAGACCCGACGCACCGCCTGCTCTTCGGTTCCGGCGGCGATCTGGCCGTTCTCGTCAACCACGACCAGCGGCTTCATGGCAAAGCGGTCCTTGGCCCAGCCGATCTTGTCGGAGCGGCTGATCATGAAGGTGAACACGCCGTCGATCTCCTCGATCGAGCGGGTCAGGGCCTGTTCCATGCTCAGACCCTCTTTCATCCGGTCCGAGACCCAGACGGCGATCAGTTCGCTGTCGTTGTAGGTCATGAAACGATAGCCCTTGTGCTCCAGCCGAGCCCGCCATGTATAGTAATCTGTGATCTGGCCGTTATGCACGATGGCCACGTCCGGGAACGGGCGGGCCCAGAACGGGTGGCTGGCGTTCGGGCGCACATCCGATTCCGTAGCCAGCCGGGCATGACCCAGCCCGTGCGTGCCGATCATGTCGCGCACATGGTGCTTGTCGGCCACCGCGTAGGCCCCGCCGGTGTCCTTGATGATTTCCAGCGAACGGCCCACCGATTGAATCTCCAGCCGCTTGCAGATCTCATCCGCATCACCTGCCCATCGGGTCACATCGCCCGGATCGCTGATCACCATGCGCACCGAGTAATGCCGGTCGCTGCTGTCGTCCCAGGTCGGGTCCTCCAGATGATCGCCCCCATGTTGGCGCAGAATGGCGGTAAAATCCTCCAGATCCTTCGACAGGGCATTGCGGTCAAACCCCATCGCCCTGACGACATAGCCGCTGTCGCGCGGCACGCCATAGATGGCAAAGCCCGTCGAGTCTGCACCGCGATGCTCCTGCGCGTCCATCAACTCGACAAGATCCCGGCCAACCATCCCAGGCGCATTCAGTATTCGTCCTGCAATTCCACACATGTCGCTCTTCGTCTCCAAGTTTCCAAATACCGTATTCTGTATACAGAAAACGTCAAGCGGTTTTTCCCCGCCGATCACCCGCGTCGGGCGAGCCAAAGGCAGGGTGCCAAAACCGGTTGAACCGGATATCCCTTTCAGTCTTGGGAATTACCGCCTTTTGCCCGGGCAATGTTTGTTGTATCCTGTATCCAAAAGAAGCAGGACCCGTGATGGCATTCAAATCCCTTGCCCAGCCCCGCCAGCGCCTTGCGGATCAGGTCTATGAGCAGATCATGCAGGCGATTCGCGACGGGGCGATCACGGCTGCCGACCGGATCGTTCAGGAAAAACTGGCCGAGGAATTCGGAATCAGCCGGACCCCGGTCCGCGAGGCGCTGTTCCGGATGGAGCAGGAAGGCATCCTTGCAACGACCGGGCGCGGCAGCTTTCAGATCCGCGGGTTGGACGACGAGGAAGCCACAGAGCTATATGGTGCCAGATGCGCGATAGAGGGATACTCCGCCCGCCTTCTGGCCGAACGTAACGATCCGGACACCGCGACCCGGCTGCGCGACATCATCGCCAAAGCCGAAGACCTGCGGGACGAGACCGTCGAGACCTATTTTCAGGCCAACCTCACCGTGCACCGCGCCATCGTCGAGGCCACCGAGAACCGGTTCCTGCTGGAGATGTTCGACAATATCTGGAACCGCGGATCGTCCTACACCATGTTCGCCACGATCGAGAGCGTGGATCTGGCCAAATCGCTGGGCGACCACATGGCGTTGATCGACGCCATCGAAACCGGCAACGGATCCGGCGCCGCCGAAAAGATGATTTCGCATATCATCGACGGCCGGGAGCTTCAGTTCCAGTCCGGACGGCTTCAAAAGCTGCGCGGCTAGAGCATTTCCAATTCAATCGCATTCACCCTGCTCCCCGAACGTGCATGCAATGCATACGCTGCCTCGGAGTGCAGCGTGAATTCCTGATTCCGGTTAGATTGGAATTGCTCCAGGATCAGAAACCCCAGGCCAACTTCTGCGGCAAACCCCACCCTTTCCTGCGCGGCCTTCCGGTCCGAGCTTGCGCCGCGGCGCCCGGGATGTGGCGGGGCCGACTACGGAGCGGCTTTCTCGGAAATCCAGGCCATGGGTCGCGCCCATGGGGGCCGAGTGCAAACCCTCCGACAACACCGACGAAACGTCGGGCTGGTTGCCGCAATCCGGCTGACGCGACAGGCGGGACAGGTTTCGGAGCCCCCGGAAAGTACTCCCTTCAGACCGGCATGTTGTCGAACAGGTCGTCGGCGTCATCATCGCTGAGTTCCTGTTCAAAGCGCTTGTAGTCCTCGGGCACCGGCAGGCCCATCGCCTCGAGTTCAGAGATTTTCTCGCGTAATTGTTCCTGCAATACGTGGCGATCTTCGGGGCGTTTCGCGATCTCGTCGAGTATCGTGCCGATCGCTGCCTTGAGGTCTTCGAATGCCATTTCAGCCTCCCTTAGCTTTGCGCCTTGGCGCCGGCGCAGTTGCGGCAGAACGGGGTGTAGGGCACCACATCCAGCCGCTCGGGCAGAATCTCTTCGCCGCATTTCACGCAGAACCCGTATTCTTCCTCGTCCATGCGCTGCAGCGCCGCCTGGATCATGCGGATCTCGGCCTGGCCAGAGCTGCCCAGCCCCTCCAGCACCTCGTCTTCCTCACGTTCCGTCGCCAGCTCCTCCCAGTCCTTGGACTGGTGCGAGTCAAGTTCGTCCTGCACGTCGTGCAAACGGCTTTCCAGCTCTGCCATCCGGTCGGTCAGGGCCTTGCGGCGCTCTTCAATGGTTGTCATGTCGGGCTCCTTTTCGCGCCATTGAGCTTGCCCGGCCCCGCCCTGCACCCGCTTTGATGCAGGTCAAGAAAGCACCTTGAAACACACGCAAAAGGCGCATGAGTTATGCAGCAACGTCGGCGACAAAGAATTTGCCCCATGTCCGCCGCCGTCACCGCCTTTTTCGATCACGCCACAAACACGGTTCTCTTTGGAATGGCCCGCCCCTCCTGCCGTGCCTTTGGTAGGCCGCCCGTGCGGCGCTTACGGTTCTGGCGCGCAGCCAAACAAACCATCGGCCAATGGCTCACGGGCCTTTTGGCGCGGGCGCATCCGAACAGGGTTGTGGTCGCATTGGCCAACAGGCTGGCACGGATACCCGAAGGGGCCGATGAGCACGCCTCAGGGCAGTTCCAGCGGGGCCGGCATTGCGGGCAGTTCCGATGCCGCCGCGTCGAAATCCAGCGGTGCGGCCTCCAGCGGCGCCGGCGACAGCCCGCCGGGGTCGGGTAGACCCAGGTCCATCGCTGCAAGCGGCGCAACTTCCAGCGGCGCTACGTCCAGCATCCCCGGTTCCAGGCCCATGGGTGCAGCGTCCAACCCGGATTCCAGGTCCATGGGCCCAGGCACCGGCGCGGCCGCCGAGGCAATGGCGCCTTGCTGCATCACCGGCGCCGCCGGCGGCGGCCCGCCCAGCATCAACCGCACCGCCCGCACCGGGCCCGACCGGCCGAGCCGCGCCTTGATCAACGTCGCACCGACTGGCCCCTCCAGCGACACGTCGTCCAGCCCGGCGCCGTCAAGCGGCAACGTATCGCCGACCTGAAACCGCGTGATCTCTGCCAGTGGCAGACGCAGGCGGCACAGAACCGCCTCCAGCCGCGCCGAGGTGCCCAGCACCGCCTTTTCCAGCGTTCCCTGCCAGTTCTCGGCGCTCTTGCGCGCCGCGGGGCTGGCGGTGCGCTCGGCGGGCAGCACCAGTTGCAGCTTTCCCGTCTTGGCGCCGAGGGCAAAGTCGATCTCCATCCGAAACCGCAGATGCGCGGCGTCGGCCAGCACCATCTGCACCGCCCGGGCATCGGTCAGCGCGGCGCCGCAGGTGAAACCGTCGACAGGCGGCGGCGCGGCGCAGCCGGTCAGCAGCGCACCGAACAGGCCCAGCGCCGGATCGAGGAAACTGCCGACCAGCGCGGCATCGGTGCGGGTCGGGCACCGTTCGGCTGCGGCAGTTTGCAGCACCTGTCCGATGGTCTGCGCCTCGATCACCGCGCCCACGACCTGGGCACAGGCAATCGCCACGCCACGTGCGCCGTCGGCGCCCTCAAGCAGCAGGAAAAGCGCCGGCTCGGGCAGCCCCTCGGCTATGTCATCGGGCACCATAGTGCCCTCTGCCATCTCTCGCAAGCCGACGGCGGTTCCAAGCACCTCGTCGCCGGCCCGGGCCAACGCATGGCGCAACGCCCGGGCTGGCGTCATCTCGCTCAGCCCGGTCACCACGCCTTTAGGCGCGGCCATCCGCTGCAGAACCGACATCGCGGCGCTGTCCGCCATTGAACCTGCCCTTCTTGCCCGTCTGCCGGACAAGCTCTCAGATCCGAATTACCAAAGGGTTAGCACAGCTACCGGGCGGAGCGATCCGGTGTAGCGCCGCGCCGTGCATCCATTCATTGATACCGTGCCGAGCCAGGAATTGCCGGTTATTGCGCCGCCCGCGCCTGGGCGCGCGGCAGGGCCACGCGAAACGCAGCCCCCCCCTGCCCCGGCAGATAGGTCACAGAGCCGCCCAGTTTCACCATGATCTCGCGGCAGATCGCCAGCCCCAGCCCGGCGCCACCGGCCTGACTCTTGTCGGAAAGCCGGGAAAACTTCTCGAAGATCACCGACTGGCTGGGCCGCGGAATGCCCGATCCGTTGTCGATGAAATCGACGTTCACACCCGCCCCGCCGTCCGACACCACGATACGCAAAATCGGATTCTGAGCTGTGCAGTACTTCCGCGCATTGGCGATCAGATTGATAAAGACCTGAGCCAGCCGGTCGCTGTCGGTCACCAGCGCCACGCGCTCGACACTGGGGTCGCGGATGATTTCCAGTCCCCGGTCGCCTGCCATCGAGACGGTCGAGGTCACCGCGCGTTCCAGCACGTCGTGCAGGTCCGCCGTCTGCCAGTTCAGCGTCACCTGGCCGTTTTCGAGCACACTGAGATCCAGCAAATCGTCCAGCAGCCGCGTCAGCCGGATCGCCTCGTCATGGATGATCTTCGAGAACTTGGTCTGTTCCTCCTCGGTCATCGGCCCCGACATCAGGATCTCGGAAAACGCGCGGATCGAGGTCATCGGTGTGCGCAGTTCGTGGCTGATCTGGCTGAGAAACGCGTCCTTCTGGATCGACAGCGCCGTCAGCTTTTCGTTGGCGTCGCGCAACTGGCCCGCGGTGCGGCTCAGTTCCTCGGACTGGGTCTTCAGGCGAGAGCTCACTTCCATGATCTGCGCCGTTTCATCAGCCACCGCCATCAGGTCTTCGACCGACACCACCGAGCCGCCGACGATCTGGCCTATCATGGCATGCGCCGTGGCCGCGCCGACCGATCCGGCCAGTTCACGCTCCAGCAACTCGATGAAATCCGGCGTGGTGTCGGGCAGATAGCCGCCCTTGCCCTGCCTCTCGGCGGCGCCTCGAAACAGGGCCTGCGCTTCGCTGGCGCCCAGGATGCGCTGGGACATGATCAACAGGTCCTCGGCCTCAGCCAGCCCGCGCGACCAGCCGGGCGCATTCGGGGAATGCTCGAAAACATTGACGAACTGGGCGCCCTGCAGCCGTTCCAGCGGCTCTGGAAAGCTGAAGACAGAGCCCAGAAGGAAGGCGCCGGTATTCAGCACCATCGACCAGAACACCGCATGCACCACAGGGTCCAGCCCGTCGAAGCCGAAAAGCGCCCGCGGCCGCAGCCAGGCGATGCCGAAGGGGCCGTCCTGCAGCATCGCCGCCGACATCACGAACGTGTCGCCAAAGCTGGGCAGGAACAGCGTGTAGGCCCAGATCGCAAAGCCGATGGTCAGCCCCAGCGCCGCACCGGCCCGCGTCGCTCCGCGCCAGAACAGCCCGCCCAAAAGCGAGGGCAGCACCTGCGCCACCCCGGCAAAGCTGATCAGCCCGATCGCCGCCAGCGCCGCTCCGCCACCCGAGAGCTTGAAATACAGATAGCCCAGCGCCAGCACCGCCCCGATAGAAACCCGCCGCGACAACAGCACCACGTTGCGCACATCGCCCGACACCGTGGCGCCACCACGGCGCAGGTTCAGCCAGATCGGCATCACGATATGGTTCGACACCATGGTGGAAAGCGCAATCGCCGCCACGATCACCATCGAGGTGGCGCTGGAAAACCCACCCAGAAACGACAGCATCGCCAGGTTGTCCTGCCCCAGCGACAGGGGCACGGTCAGCACGTAAAGATCCGGGTTGCCGCCCGGCAGAACATCCAGACCCACCACGGCGATGGGGATCACGAACAGGCTCATCAGGAACAGGTAGAGCGGAAAGGCCCAACTGGCCACGGCCACGTGGCGTTCGTCGGCGTTCTCCACCACCATCACCTGGAACATGCGAGGCAGGCACAGAAAGGCGGCCGCGGAAAGGAAGATCAGCGTCGTCCAGCGCCCGCCCGCAAGGTTCCATTCCGCGACGCCAGAAGCATCGATCCGCGCCACGATATCGCCCGCACCCCCGGCCACGCCCCAGACGACGAAGATCCCGACCGCCAGCAACGCCACCAGCTTTACCACCGCCTCCAGCGCGATGGCGGTGACGACGCCGTGGTGACGCTCGTTCGCATCCAGCCGGCGGGTGCCAAAGAGGATGGTAAAGACCGCCAGCCCCGCGGCCACCAACAGCGCCGTGTTCTTCAGGTTACCCGCATCCCAGACCGCCGCCTCGTCGCCGGAAAAGACCGAAAACGACAGCGCCACCGATTGCAACTGCAGCGCGATATAGGGTGTGGTGCCGATCACCGCCAGCAGCGTCACCAGCACGCCAAGCAGGTTCGACTTGCCGTAGCGGCTGGATATCAGGTCGGCGATCGAGGTGATGCGCTGGCTGCGCCCGATGCGCACCAGCTTTCTGACCACCCACCACCAGCCCACCATGACCAGCGTCGGGCCAAGGTAGATCGTGACGAACTCCAGCCCGGACCGCACCGCATAGCCCACCGCACCGTAAAACGTCCAGGCGGTACAGTAGATCGACAGCGACAGCGTGTAGACGATGGGCGAGCGCAGCCAGCCCACCTCGCCCCGCTCGGCGCGTTTCTCGGCGGCAAAGGCCACGGTGAACAGCACGGCGACATAGGCCAGGCAGACCAGGACCAGTATGTTGAAGCCGATCATTCGCGCCGGTCCCAGTCGGCGTCCTCGCCGCCCTTTGGTGTCAGCCAGCGCGACAGCCGGGCAGAAACCACGATCAGCCCCGCCCAGATGGCAAACACATAGATCACCCCGCGCGCGGTCGTGGCCGGGGCCTCGGCGTTGCCGGTCCAGAAGATCGGCACCAAAAACAGCAACGCCCCAAGGATCGGCAGCAACCGGGCGGCATCCATCATCCGCCGCCGCCGGTAGGTGCGGCGTTCGACAAACACCGAGCCATTGGGCGGGCTCATGACCCGGTCAACTCGCGCACGCAGTCCAACACTTCGGCGTTGGAAAAGGGCTTGGTCATGAACCGGCTGGCGCCGAAACGCTCTGCCAGTTCGCGGTCGCGCTTCTGTCCGCGCGCGGTCAGCATCAGCACCGGCAACGCCCTGGTTGCCTCGTCGGCGCGCAGATCGGCGAGGATGTCAAACCCCGACCGGTTCGGCAGCATCACGTCGAGTATCACGATATCGGGCGTCCGCCGCGCCACCTCTGCCACGGCGGTCTGGCCGTCGGCATGGGTGTCCACGGTCCAGCCATCGCGCGACAGGATGAAACTGATCGCCTGAATGATGTTCGGTTCATCTTCTATCAGCAGAACGCGCTTGCGCATCGGCTGGTGTCCTCCCGGCAAACCCGGTCTGGCGCCGGGCTTTGCCCGACTATCGCCGATGCCCCGTGAAGTGTCAAAAAGCGATGCCTGCGCTACAACGGCGATTGATCCACATTAAGGCAGCCCGCGCCAATCTGTGCTGGCATCGAGCCATGCCCGCAAGAGAGAGGCCAATATGCCACTGTTGAACCGCCATGCCGCGGCGCTGGCGCTGTTATTGCTGGTTCCGGCCACCGCAGACGCGCAGGACCGCCTGCAACCGGACGATTTCACCTATCTGGGCGCCTTCCGCCTGCCCAACGACGGCGAACGGCCAAAGACCTTTGCCTGGGGCGGCAACGCAATGACCTTCCGTCCTGCCGGGGGCCGCGCGCCCGTGCCCTCGGACCTGCCGGGGTCGCTTTTCGTCATGGGCCATGACCGCATGGCCTACGGCGCGCTGCCCGACGGCAACCAGGTCGCCGAGATCACCATTCCGCGCCCGGCCCGGGCGGCGACGCCGCAAGACCTGCCCACCGCCAGCTTTCTGCAGCCCTTCAGCGACGTGGCCGCGGGGCGGTTCCCCGGGCTCGACGAACTGCCCCGCGTCGGCATGGCCTATCTCGACGCCCCCGAAACCGGCCCAAAGATCCACCTCGCCTTCGGCCAACACTTTCAGCCGGAGACACCAGCGCCAAGCCACGCCTGGGTGAACCCCGACCTGTCGCAGCCCGGTTTCACCGGCACCTGGCATGTCGGCGACCGGTCCGGTTATGCTGGCAACGGCTATATGTTCGAAATTCCCGCCGGGTTCGCCGGCCAGCATCTCGGTGGCCGCGCCCTTGCCACCGGGAGGTTCCGCGATGGCGGCTGGTCGGGCATGGGGCCGTCGCTTTACGCCTACCGGCCCTGGACCGACGCCGCCGGCACTCCGGCAAAGCCCGGCGCGCGGCCAGAGCAGATCGCACTGCTGCACTACGCCACATCGCGCGAAACCGGCCGAATAGAACGCGCGATGTCCGGCTATCAGCATCCCGACGAATGGGGGGGCGGCGCCTGGATTGAAACCGCGTCGGGCAAGACGGCGGTGCTGTTTGCCGGCACCAAAGCGGTGGGCGGCAAATACTGGTACGGGTTCGCCAACCCGGCGGGGTCTGGCCAGGTCTGCGTCGCTGGCGAATTCGTCGGCCAGTTCGCGGTCTGCCGGTTGGCCGATGGCAGCGCCTGCCCGGCCCGGGACCTGACCGAATGCAGCGGTCACAATGATTTCCGCGGCTGGTGGAGCAATGAATGGCAGGCGCAGTTCATCCTCTACGACCCGTCCGATTTCGCCGACGTCGCCGCCGGCCGGATGCAGCCATGGCAACCGCAGCCCTATGCCTCGCTTTCCATTCACCGGCATCTGATGCTCAATCCCGCGGGCATCGAGCCCGAAACGCTCGGCACCGGGGCGCAGCGGCACTACATCATCGGCGCGGTGGCCTACGATCGCGACGCCGGGCGGCTATTCGTCTCAGAGCTTTTCGCGGATGACAACAAACCGGTAATCCATGTCTGGCAACTGCATTCTGGCACGCGCCCATAGACGCAGCACCTGCCCGCTCCGCAGCCTAGGCCTCTTCGGCCAGGATCGACGGCTCGCGCCGCGCCGGGCAATCGTGTTGCGGGCAGATCCGGCAGCTGGTTCCGATCTGCAATACCGGCAAGTCGGGAACCGCCACGCGATCCACCGGCAGCATCAGCATGGTTGCCTCGATGACCGACGGCGCGTCAAAGCCCGTCACCGCAACCGGCTGCGCCACGGCATAGGTCAGGAACCGCGTGCGCTCTCGCCCCGACATCTCGACCACTGCACGCACCGGCGCCGTCACCCGGCCCAGCGCCTGATATAAAGGCCAAAGCGGGCAGGCCGCCCCGAACCTTGGCAGCGCGAAGCCGTCAATCGGCTTGCGGAAGGTGAGGGTACCGGATCCATCGCAGATCACCAGCCCGATCGCCCCGGCGCCGCGCGGCGTCGGCAACGCCGCGATGCGCCGCAGCACCGCCGCCGGATCGGTGCCGAACCCGGCCGCCAGCGCCAGAGGGTCGTACCCTTGCGCCTCGGCCCGCGCCGTGAACTCTGCCAGCGGCATCGCCTGCGCATCGCCGCGATAGCGTCGCAGGAACCGTTTCGTCAGCACCTGCCCCGAGGCAGAGCCGATCTGCGCCGCCGCATCCGGCAAATCCACGGCAGAGCCCGGCTCCACCGTCTCCAGCCCGGCCACGTGATAGTCCCGCGCCGCCAGCCATCGCTCCAGCTCTTCCTGCGGCGATCCGGCGCTGGCCTCGGCCTCTGCGGCGGTGTCGAAATAGGCCACCAGCGCCTGGCTCGACTCTGCCAGCCGCTGGCTGTCCTCGTGGATGTTGCGGTGGAACCGGTCGCGCCATTCCTCTTCTATCTCGTCGGTGTCGACCAGGATCGACGCGGTCGAGTTGATCGCCGTCACCGTGGTCAGCACATCATGCAGCGACGCGGCCAGATGCGGGTCATGCGCCATCCGGTCGGTCAACCCCTCGACGGTGCGCTCCAGCCCGGCGATACGCTGCGCCTGCGCCACGATCAGACCGGCCCAGCCCACAAACCGCCCGGCGAATTCCTCGGCCCGGGCGGTTTCGACCGCCACGCCCGGCAACCCGGCGGCGGCCTCGCGCAGGTCGGCCACCAACCCGGCCTCGGCGCCCTCGGCCAGCACACCGGCTTCGACCCCCAGCGCCTCGGCAATATCGGTTAACAGCTTGCCGCCGATTCTGCGCTTGTTGTGCTCGATAAGGTTGAGATAGGCCGCCGAGATTCCCACGGTTCGCGCTAACGCAACCTGCCGGACCCCCGCCATCACCCGTCTTTCCCTGATCCTGCTGCCTGTCAGACCCCGTGTCGGCATGGCCTCACCCCGTTGTATTTCAACGCCTTCCGTGGCGGAAGGAAAACATCTTTACAAGATCTGGCACAAACTTGTGTATTTATTTACAGAATTATTCTTTCGTTAAAGGCAGTTGTTGCGAAGTTTTCGCACCCCGCGCATAAATCAGATCATCCTGTAAAAGGGGTGTTGCGGACGCGATTCCTGCGTTCGTCGGCTTTTGGAAAGAATCGGGAGGATTTTCATGTCCAAAACCAACATCACTCGTCGCGGCCTTCTCAAGACCAGCGCCGTCGCCGGTGCCGGCCTGGCGCTGCCGACAATCTTCACCTCGGGCGCCTCGGCCTACACCAACGAGCCGGGCGCCGGCTCGGTGACGCTTGGTTTCAACGTGCCGCAGACGGGCCCCTACGCCGACGAGGGCGCCGACGAACTGCGCGCCTATGAACTGGCGGTCGAGCACCTGAACGGTGGCGGCGACGGCGGCATGATCCCGACCTTCTCGTCCAAGACCCTGGACGGCACCGGCATCCTGGGCCGCAAGGTCGAGTTCGTCACCGGCGACACCCAGACCAAGTCGGACGCCGCGCGCGCCAGCGCCAAGTCGATGATCGAAAAAGACGGCGCCATCATGATCACCGGCGGTTCGTCCTCGGGCGTTGCCATCGCTGTGCAGGGTCTGTGCCAGGAGGCGGGCGTCATCTTCATGGCCGGCCTGACCCACTCCAACGACACCACCGGCAAGGACCGCAAGGCCAACGGTTTCCGTCACTTCTTCAACGGGTACATGTCGGGTGCCGCCCTGGCGCCGGTGCTGGCCAACCGTTACGGCACCGACCGCAAGGCCTATCACCTGACCGCCGACTACACCTGGGGCTGGACGCAGCAGGAATCGATCGCCAACTCGACCGAGGCGATGGGATGGGAAACCGTCAACAACGTGCTGACCCCGCTGGCCTCGACCGACTTCTCGTCCTACATCGCGCCGGTTCTGAACTCTGGCGCCGACGTTCTGGTGCTGAACCACTACGGCGGCAACATGGTCAACTCGCTGACCAACGCGGTTCAGTTCGGTCTGCGTGACAAGGAAGTCAACGGCAAGAACTTCGAAATCGTGGTTCCGCTCTACTCGCGCCTGATGGCCCGCGGTGCCGGCGAAAACGTTAAGGGCATCCTTGGCTCGACCAACTGGCACTGGTCGCTGCAGGACGAAGGCTCCAAAGCGTTCGTCAAGTCCTTCGGCACCAAGTACGGCTTCCCGCCGAGCCAGGCCGCGCACACCGTGTACTGTCAGACCCTGCTTTATGCGGACGCCTGTAACCGTGCCGGTACCTTCAACCCGTGCGGCGTGGGCGAGGCTCTGGCAGGCTACGAGTTCTCTGGCCTCGGCAACGGCGACGTTCTGTACCGCGCCGACGACCACCAGTGCTTCAAGGACGTTCTCGTAGTGCAGGGTAAAGAGAACCCGACCTCGGAATTCGACGTTCTCGAGGTGGTCGAAGTCACCCCTCGCGCGCAGGTCGAATACCCGCCGAACCACCCGATGTTCGGTGGCGACGAAGCCAGCCTCGGCACCTGCAACGCCGGCTGATCACTCTCGGACAAGCTGTCGTAGGGCGGGGACACCCCCGCCCTACACATTCCGGCCCCGGCCCGCGCCCCCGCGAGCCGGGGTGGCAATTCAGTTTTATTGGTGGGGACCATGGACGCAATTCTTCTTCAGGTTCTGAACGGGCTCGACAAGGGCTCGGCCTATGCGCTGATCGCGCTGGGTCTGACGCTGATCTTCGGTACGCTGGGTGTGGTGAATTTCGCCCACGGCGCGCTGTTCATGATCGGTGCATTCTGTGCGGTGACGCTGTCGCGCATTCTCAGCTTCAGCTTCGAGGTGCTGGACGAGACCCAAAAGGACTTTCTGGGCAACCCGCTGAAGGTGAAGACACCCTATGTCGAAAGCTGGTTCGGCCCCGAGGTGGGCGCCTCGATCATCGACTGGGCGGTGCCACTTGCGATCCTGTTCTCTATCCCGATCATGGTGGCCTTCGGCTTCATCATGGAACGCGGCCTGATCAAGCATTTCTACAAGCGTCCCCACGCCGACCAGATCCTGGTCACCTTTGGCCTGGCCATCGTGCTGCAGGAAGTCATCAAGTATTTCTACGGCGCCAACCCGATCCCCACCCCGGCGCCCGACGCCTTCAAGGGCTCTTTCGATTTCGGCCTGCTGATCGGCTTTGCCGAGAACGCCATCATCTACCCCTACTGGCGGATGATCTACTTCGTCTTCTCGCTGCTGGTGATCGGTGGAGTGTTTGCCTTCTTGCAGTTCACCACCTTCGGCATGGTGGTGCGCGCCGGTATGGCCGACCGGGAAACCGTCGGCCTGCTGGGCATCAACATCGACCGCCGCTTTACCATTATGTTCGGCGTCGCTGCCGCGGTAGCGGGGCTGGCGGGCGTGATGTACACGCCGATCAACTCACCCAACTATCACATGGGCATGGATTTTCTGGTCCTGAGCTTTGTCGTGGTCGTTGTCGGCGGCATGGGGTCGCTGCCCGGCGCCGTGCTGGCGGGCTTTATGCTGGGCATCCTGGAGAGCTTTGCCTCGATGAACCAGATCAAGTCGATCATCCCCGGCATCGACCAGATCATCATCTACCTGATTGCAATCATCATCCTGCTGACCCGGCCACGTGGCCTGATGGGCCGCAAGGGCGTGATGGAGGAATAACCCATGTTCGGATTGAGCAAAACAGACACCCGGTTCCTGCTGATCGTCATCTGCCTGACGCTGGCGACACCCATCCTGCTGCAGCCCTTCCCCGAAGGCTCGGGCCTGGCGCAGTTCAACGCGGGCTACCCCGACCTGATGCAGCGCTTTGCCATCTTCGGCATCTTCGCCATCGGCTTCAACATCCTCTTCGGCCTGACCGGCTATCTGTCGTTCGGCCACGCCGCCTTCCTCGGCGTCGGCTCGTACTCGGTGGTCTGGATGTACAAGCTCTTGGACTACAACGTGCTCTGGGGCCTGCCGCTCGCCATCGTCGTCTCGGGCGTCTTTGCCCTGCTGATCGGCATCGTCTCGCTGCGCCGTACGGGCATCTACTTTTCCATCCTGACGCTGGCGTTTGCGCAGATGATGTTCGTCATCTCCTACTCGGACCTGCTCGGTCGCTTTGTCGGCACCTCGATCACCAACGGTGAAACCGGGCTGCAGGTCTATACCAGCGACCCACAGGTCCTGCTGGGCGCGACCGAACCGAACGTGCCGCACCTCTTTGGCATCGTGATGCGTGAAAACTTCTGGCAGCCCAATATCGGCGGCTGGGAATTCACCTTCAACAACGGCTACTACTTCTGCGCCGTCATCGCCATCCTGGCCTTCTACCTCAGCCTGCGCATCTTCCGCTCACCCTTCGGCATGATGCTGCGCGCCATCAAGACCAACCAGACCCGTCTGAACTATACTGGTCTGAACACCAGGCCCTACACCATGGCCGCCTTCGTGATCTCGGGCATGTATGCCGGTCTGGCCGGTGGCCTGCTGGCCGCGATGGACCCGCTGGCAGGCGCCGAGCGCATGCAATGGACAGCAAGCGGTGAAGTCGTGCTGATGACCATCCTGGGCGGCGCGGGCACCCTGATGGGCCCGGTACTGGGCGCAGGCTTCATCAAGTATTTCGAGAACATCTTTTCGAAGATCAACGACAATGTCCTGCATGGCTGGTTCGCCTGGATGCCCGACGGGCTGGAGGATTTCATCGTCACCATCCTGCACCCTTTCGTGGGCAAGGGCTGGCACCTGACGCTTGGCATCCTGTTCATGCTTGTGGTCATCTTCCTGCCCGGCGGTCTGGTCGAGGGCGGCTCGCGGATCATGCATTTCATCAAGCGTGACCGCAAAGCCAAGGGCCGCGATCCCGAGCATCATCCCGAACACATCGCCTATGTGGCCGAGAAAGAGGAGTTCTGAGGGATGTCCATTCTTGAAGTCAAGAACGTCAACAAGCGCTTCGGCGGCCTGCAGGCCCTGGGTGACGTGAACCTCTCGGTTCAGGAACACTCGGTGCACGCAATCATCGGCCCCAACGGTGCGGGCAAGTCGACGCTGCTGAATGTGCTGGTCGGCAAGCTGATCCCCGATACCGGCTCTGTCATGTTCGACGGCCAGTCGGTGCTGGGCCGCAAGCCGCACGAAATCAACCAGATGGGCATTTCCCGGGTGTTCCAGACGCCCGAGATCTTCGGCGACCTGACGGTCAAGGAAAACGTCCTGATCCCGTGTTTTGCCAAACGTGACGGCGCCTTTCGCATGCACGCCTTCGAGACGGTCGCCAACGAGAAAGCCATCAACGAGCAGGCCGAGGCGATGCTCGAAGATGTCAACATGCTCGACAAGCTCGACATGCCGGCCGAAAGCCTGTCGCGCGGCGACAAGCGGCGGCTGGAAATTGCCATGTGCCTCAGCCAGCAGCCGCGTCTGCTGCTGCTCGACGAACCCACCGCCGGCATGGCGCGGGCCGACACCAACAACACCATCGACCTGCTCAAGGAAATCCACGAAAAGCGCGACATCACCATCGCAATCATCGAGCATGACATGCATGTGGTGTTCAGCCTGGCCCAGCGCATCACCGTTCTGGCCCAGGGCACACCGCTGGTCGAGGATACGCCCGACAACATCAAGGGCCACCCGAAGGTCCGCGAAGCCTACCTTGGGGAGGCCCATTGAGATGACCCTGATCGAAGACACCAAATCCGGCAAATACGACAAGCCCGATTTTTCCAGGCACGCCAATCAGGCCGCGACGGCCCCGGCCTTCTTTTCGGTCTGGGACATGCATGCCTATTACGGCGAAAGCTACATCGTGCAAGGCGTCAGCTTCAACGTGCACGAGGGCGAGATCCTGGCGCTTCTGGGCCGTAACGGTGCCGGCAAGACCTCGACCCTGCGCGCCATCGCCCGGCTCGACGATCCGCACCTCACCCATGGCGAGATCTGGCTGGATCACCAGCCGCTGCACACCATGAAAAGCTACGAGGCCAGTTCCAACGGCATCCAGCTGGTGCCCGAGGATCGCCGCATCATCCCCGGCCTGACGGTCGAGGAAAACATCGAGCTGGCCCAGATCGCACCGCCGATCGGCTGGTCGCTGAGCCGCATCTACGAGCTGTTCCCCCGTCTGGGCGAGCGCCGCAAGCAAGAGGGCGTGACGCTGTCGGGTGGTGAGCAGCAGATGCTGGCCGTGGCCCGGGCTCTGGCCCGGAACATCAAGGTGCTGCTGCTTGATGAACCCTACGAGGGCCTCGCCCCGGTGATCGTCGATGAGATCGAAAAGACGCTCAACATCATCAAGGAGCAGGGCATCACCACCGTTATCGTGGAACAGAACGCGATCCGGGCGCTGATGCTGGCCGACCGCGCCGTGATCCTCGACACCGGCACAGTGGTGTTCGACGGCACCGCGCAGGATGTGCTCGACAACGAGGAACTGCGCGCCGAATATCTGGCCATCTGACGTGAAAACCGCCGGGCGGCGGCCCCGGGTCCGTTTGGACCAAATCAAAGCCGCCCGCCCGCAACTGTGATAAGAGGGCCGGATACACGGCCAACTGGATTTACGCTGCTGCGCCCGGGCAGGGCACGGCAAACGGGACGGAGACCACCATGATCGAACACGCTGACGAAGTGCACAAACCCTCTGACGAATTCGTTGCAAACGCCCATATCGACGCCGCGAAATACACCGAGATGTACGCCGCCTCGGTCGCCGACCCCCAGGCGTTCTGGGGCGAGCAGGGCAAGCGCCTCGACTGGATCACACCTTATACCAAGGTCAAGAACACCACCTTCGAGCACCCCGGCGTGTCGATCAAATGGTACGAGGACGGCGAACTGAACGTCTCTGCCAACTGCATCGACCGGCATCTCGCGACCCGCGGCGACCAGACCGCGATCATCTGGGAAAGCGACGATCCGACCGTCGACAAACACATCACCTATAACGAGCTTTCCGCCCAGGTGAACAAGCTCGCCAATGTCATGAAGGGCCTCGGCGTCGGCAAGGGCGACCGCGTCGTGCTTTACATGCCGATGATCCCCGAAGCCGCCTATGCCATGCTGGCCTGCGCCCGCATCGGCGCCATCCACTCCATCGTCTTCGCCGGCTTCTCGCCAGAGGCACTCGCCGCCCGCATCGGCGGCTGCAAGGCCAGCCTGCTGGTGACCGCCGATCAGGCCCCCCGCGGGGGGCGCAACACGCCGCTCAAGACCAACGCCGATGCAGCACTTGAGATCTGCGGCGACGTCACCACGCTGGTGGTCGAACGCACCGGCGCCGAGGTGCCCATGCAGGCAGGCCGCGACCATAGCTACACCGCGCTGATGGCCGATGCCTCCGCCTATTGCCCGCCCGAACCGATGAACGCCGAGGACCCTCTCTTCATCCTCTACACCTCCGGCTCCACCGGCCAGCCCAAGGGCGTGGTGCACACCACCGGCGGCTATCTGGTCTTTGCCGCGATGACGCATGAGCTGGTGTTCGACTACCATGACGGCGACATCTACTGGTGCACGGCGGATGTGGGCTGGGTCACCGGCCACAGCTATATCGTCTATGGCCCCATGGCCAACGGCGCCACCACGCTGATGTTCGAAGGCGTGCCCACTTACCCCGACGCGGGCCGGTTCTGGGCGGTCTGCGAAAAGCACAAAGTCAACCAGTTCTACACCGCCCCCACCGCAATTCGGGCGCTTATGTCCAAGGGAACCGAATTCACCGAGCCCTATGACCTGAGCTCGATCAAGGTGCTCGGCACCGTGGGCGAACCGATCAACCCAGAGGCCTGGGTCTGGTACAACGACAATATCGGCAAGCGCAACGCGCCCATCGTCGACACCTGGTGGCAGACCGAAACCGGCGGTCACCTGCTGACCCCCCTGCCCGGCGCCACACCCGCCAAACCCGGCTCGTGCACCACGCCCTTCTTCGGCATCCAGCCGGTGATCCTCGAACCCGGCACCGGCGAAGAGATCACCACGACCGAGGCCGAAGGCGTGCTGTGCATACGCGACAGCTGGCCCGGCCAGATGCGCACGGTGTACGGCGACCACGACCGCTTCGTCGCCACCTACTTTGCCGACTACAAGGGCTATTACTTCACCGGCGACGGCTGCCGCCGCGACGCCGATGGCTATTACTGGATCACCGGGCGCGTCGATGACGTGATCAACGTCTCGGGCCACCGCATGGGCACCGCAGAGGTCGAGAGCGCCCTGGTGGCGCATCCCAAAGTGTCAGAGGCCGCCGTGGTCGGCTATCCGCACGACATCAAGGGCCAGGGCATCTACGCCTATGTCACACTGATGGCGGGCGAGGAATACACCGACGATCTGCGGGCCGAGCTTTCCAACTGGGTCCGCAAGGAAATTGGCCCCATCGCCAAGCCCGACCTGATCCAGTGGGCCCCCGGCCTGCCGAAAACCCGCTCCGGCAAGATCATGCGCCGCATCCTGCGCAAGATTGCCGAGAACGACTATGGCGCGCTGGGCGACACCTCGACCCTGGCCGAACCGCAAGTGGTCGACGACCTGATCGACAACCGCATGAACCGCTGAATTCTCCCAGAGCATCGGCCCAACCGGGCCGGTCCTCTCCCTGCCGTAGGGTGGGTGATTTCACCCCCCATCCCGACCCGGCCCGGGTGACGACCAAAACCAACCGGCGTAAACATTGACCCGTCGATTTCGCCAAAACTGGCCTTTTGCTACCATCGAGGACAAGCCGCGCGAGCGTCGTTCCGCGGGGTGGCGCCCCAACCTCTCGTCATGGCAGTTTATCCCAGCCATACACTTCCAGAGCGTTGTTTTTCCTCGAAACCTTTCAAAAAGCGCCGCCCCAGGAGGCGGAACGGCGCTCGCGCGGCGCCCTTCGGGCTTGATTCCGCGCGGCACCTGACGGATTTACCAACTGGCTCTACAAATCTGGAGGCCAAGGCAACCACAGAATAACTGACGAATATCAACCAGGTAACTTCCGGAGCGCCTTCGCATAAATCAATGCGGCACCCATGTTCTTACCCAAGACCGCTGGCGGCAACCACCCCCACAACAACATGCCCCCCTACATTGCGCTCTATTTCTGCAAAAAGGACTGACCGGCGCTGGGCTCCACCGGTTCGCGCCTCAATCGGCCCACTGGGCCGATCGCCCCTCAGGAACGGCACCCGCCCGCACGCAGCCGCAGGCGAGTACGGGCTCAAAAAAGCGTGCCGAAGGCACTCATTTTACCAGCTCGCCCCCACCAAAAGTTAGCGCTATCATAAACAACTCCAACGCCTTACCCCGTGTCCCCATGGGGACACCCCCCTTGCACCCGCCAATTTCCTGCCCCAAACTCGCCCCCATGAACGGCGCCGAATCCCTCGTCAAAACCCTGCTGGCCAACGGCGTCGACACGGTCTTCGCCAACCCCGGAACCTCCGAGATGCACTTCGTCGCGGCTCTGGATTCGCACCCGGAAATGCACTGCATTCTCTGCCTGTTCGAGGGCGGAACCAGCGGCGGGGCCGACAGCTATTTCCGCATGAAACGCGACGTTGCCGGCACCCTGCTGCACCTCGCGCCGGGCTTCGGCAACGCTTTTTCCAACCTCCACAACGCCCGCAAGGCGGGTTCCGGTCTGGTCAATATCGTCGGCGATCACGCCACCCATCACCTGGCCTATGAAAGCCCGCTCAAGGGTGACATCCAGGGCATCAGCCAGTCGGTCAGCCACTGGACCCGGGTCAGCCCCGACGCCGCCAGCGTCGCCCATGACGGTGCCGAGGCGATCCGCGCGGCCCGCGCGCAAAACGGCCAGATCGCCACCCTTGTCCTGCCCGCCGACACCGCCTGGACCCCGCTGCCCGACGGCGCCCCCGCAACCTGCCGCCCTGCACCCGCACTGCACCGCCCCTCTGACGCGCAGATCGAGGCGGCGGCACAGCGACTGACCCAGCCCGGCGCGGCACTGATGATCGGCGGCGCCGCGCTCTACGGCCCGGCCCGCGAGATGGCCGGGCGCATCGCCGCCAGGACAGGCGCGCGGCTGCTTTGCGACACGCTGATCCCGCGCCTCGGCCGCGGCGCCGGCCAGCCGCAGATCACCCCCCTGCCCTACGCCGTGCCGCCGAAGATCGAAGCGCTGGCCCAGACCAGTTCTATCACCCTTGCCGGCGCCAACCGGCCGGTCACGTTCTTTGCCTATCCCGGATCCCCAAGCCTGCCAGAGCCGGCCAACTGCCCGGTCTGGGAGCTTTGCCGCCCCGAGATGGATATCGACGCCACCCTCGCCGATCTCGCCGCCGCCACCGGCGCAACAGGCACCGAACCGCGGCGTATTGCCCTCGACCTTCCGGCGCTTCCGACCGGCAACGTCACGTTGGAAAAGGCCGGCACCGCCATCGCCGCGCTGCTGCCCGAGAACGCGATCCTCTGCAACGAGAGCATCAGCAGCGGCTTTCACGTAATGCCGCCCACCGCCGCTGCCCGACCGCATGACATGCTGGGCGGCACCGGTGGCGCCATCGGCTGGTCGCTGCCCGGCAGCGTCGGTGCTGCCACCGCCTGCCCCGACCGCAAGGTCGTGGTGCTGACCGGCGACGGCAGCGCGATGTACACCTCGCAATCGCTCTGGACCATGGCGCGCGAGGGGCTCGACATCACCGTCGTCGTCTTCGCCAACAAGGGCTACCAGATCCTGCGCGACGAGTTGCTGAACGTCGGCGTGCAAAGCTACGGCGCCAACGCGCAGGCCATGTTCGACGTGGAAAACCCGGAACTCGACTGGGTAGCGCTGGCGCGGGGCCACGGTGTGCCGGGCACCCGCGCCGCGGATATGGATCGTTTCACCAAGGCCTTCGCCGCCGGTGTGCAAGGCGAAGGGCCGTCGCTGATCGAACTGGTCTGCCCCTAGGCGACCACCTCACCGATCAGCATGTGCGGCTGGACATTGGTGAAATTGGGGATGTCCGCCAACGCTGGTCCGGCCGCCGCCAGCATCGCGGTCATCGCGTCCTGATCCTTGCAGAGGATCGTCGCCACCGCGTAGTAGCCCGGCGGCGCATCCGGCCCCCCAGCAAGCCCCTTTGTTACCAACGTGCTTTCGATATGCGGGCCCATGCATGCGCCCACGATCTCCATATGTTTGCTCAGATAATACTCGTAGTCGAACGTCGTCCCGTCCGCGACGGGATAGATAACCTGAAGCGATGAAGCCATGATGCCCTCCGATTGCTGTGATCAAGCGAGGCTTACATTAACCCGCAAATACGCATCCCCGTCAAAGCTTTTCGGCTCGACTTGACCGGTGTCAATGCATGCGCATCGGAGACAGACCATGTTCGGCGTACTCCGGCGACCAGCCGCCGACAACAAACACGGAGCAGCCCCATGATCCGCACCCCGATTGCCCTTCTCTGCGCCGGCGCGTTGGCCATCAGTGCCTGTCAGATGACCAACCAGGAAGGCCAGGGCGCCGTAATGGGCGGTGCGCTGGCGGCGATTACACTGGCGGTGCTCGACGCCGATCCTGCCTGGCTGCTGATCGGCACCGCCGCCGGGGCCGCCGCCGGGGCCATGATCGCGCGCAACTCGAAAACCAACGAATGCGCCTATGCCGATGGCCGGGGTGGTTACTACAAGGCGCCGTGCCGCTAGCACGATTGTTGAGGGCAGGCCCCCCTGGCGGACAATGGCCGGATGCGGTCAGCCCTCGGCGTCCAGCGTGGTCAGGATGTCGCGAAACAGCCGCAACGATTCCTGCGCCTCAACCGCGTCGACCTTGCGCTGGACAAAGCCAAACTGGATCAGGACATAATCGCCGACCTCGGGCGGATCCTCTGCCATCAGGGACAGATCGGCCCAGCGCTCCTGACCCATGGCGCTGCAACGGGCACGCGGGGGTTCGATCATTTCCACCTTCATCGGAACCGAAAGGCACATGGTCACTAACTCTCTGGTCGCATTGTCTGCACGGGCCGAGCCTGTATGGTCGCGGCCATGGATGCAAGCGGCAAACCAATTCTGATTCTGGGGCTGGGCAACACTCTGCTGAAGGATGAGGCCGCCGGGGTGCGGGTGGCAGAGGCCGTGGCGCGTCATGACCTGGCCGCGGCACTGAACCTGCGCTGCCTCGACGGCGGCACCATCGGGCTGAGCCTGCTGGTCGAGATGGAGGATGCAGGGGCCATGGTGGTGACCGACGCCGCCATGCTGGACCTGCCGCCGGGCGGAACGCAGCTGTTCGAGGGCCCCGAGATGGATCGGTTCCTGCGCGGCCGCAGCCGCAATGCCCATGATATCGGCCTCGACGACCTGATGGATGCATTACGCCTGCGTCAGGCGGTGCCGGAGAGACGCGCCCTGCTGGGCATCCAGCCCGCCGACATGAGCGTGGGAGAGCACATGAGCGAGGCGGTGGCGGGGGGGGTGCCCGGGGCGGTCGAGACGGTCATCGGGCTGGTCCGCAGGTGGCGAGGCCAGAAAACCGGCGAAGTTTGACGCATGTCAAACCTGTCTGGCCGGGGCTCATATAGCATAACCGAAATATGTCATGATACCGAGTGTGGTGTTTGCCGGACTGACGCGGGCGGCGAGGGTGCCGCCGCAAGACCGCGGTGAGGGACAAGAGGTGGATGTAAAGACCGGGGCGGAGGTGCTGCGCTCTTGCAAGGCGACAGGCAATGCGCTGCCGGTCCTGCATGAGATTTGCCAGGCGCTGAAAAAACTGCTCGACACCGGTCAGCCGACGGTGATCGACCTGGGCGCCATCCCCTTTGCGGGCGGCGACGAGCGGATGATGGACGAGGTGCTGGGAACCGGAGAGGCTCGGGCGGTGCTGGACCTTTCGGGCGAGAGCCATGTGCACGAGACCGGAATTTCCGGCGTCTGGCGGGTCGATCATTTCGACAGCGCGGGCGAGACGCAGTCGCGTTTCGTCGAGGTCGCCTTTGTGCCCGGCATCCTGAAGACGCAAGCCCAGGACGCAAGCGACGGGCTGGCCCGGCTGACAGAGCGGTTGCAACAGAAGACCGCGACGCAGAACGAATGGAAGGGGAGGTGAGATGGCTATGAAACCGATGTTGCCAGAACTGATGCAGACCCATGGGGTCAGCCGGCGCAGGTTCCTGAAATACTGCGCCACGCTGACCTCGCTGATGGCTCTGCCGCCGGCAATGATGCCGCGCGTGGCCCAGGCGCTGGAAACCGCGGTGCGGCCTTCCGTGATCTGGCTGAGTTTCCAGGAATGCACCGGCTGCACTGAATCGATCACCCGCAGCCACGCGCCGACGATCGAGGACCTGATCTTCAACGCGGTCTCGCTGGATTATCACCACACCCTGCAGGCCGCCTCTGGCCACGCCGCCGAGGCCGCACGCGAGCAGGCGATGAAGGATCACCACGGCAAGTATCTGCTGGTGGTCGACGGGTCCATTCCGGTGGGCGACCCGGGCTATTCCTGCATCGCCGGCATCTCCAATCGGGACATGCTGAAGGAAACCGCCGCGGGCGCGGCGGCTGTTGTCGCGGTAGGCACCTGCGCGGCCTATGGTGGCATCCCGCATGCCGATCCGAACCCCACTGGCGCAGTGGCGGTCAGCGAGATCATCAAGGACAAGCCCATCATCAACGTACCCGGCTGCCCGCCGATCCCGGTGGTTATGACCGGGGTGCTAAGCCATTTTCTGACCTTCGGAGTGCCAAAACTGGACGATCTGGGCCGCCCGGCGGCTTTCTATGGCGAGACCATCCACGACCGCTGCTACCGTCGACCGTTCTACGACAAGGGGCTTTTCGCGGAAGGCTTCGACGACGAGGGCGCCCGCGCCGGGTGGTGCCTCTACAAGCTCGGCTGCAAGGGGCCGACAACGAAAAGCGTCTGCGCCACGGTCAAATGGAACGGCGGCACCTCGTTCCCGATCGAGGCCGGGCATCCCTGCCTCGGGTGCACAGAGCCGGATTTCTGGGACAATGGTGGGTTCTACCGGCCCCTTTCGGTCCCGGCGGGCGACTTTCGCAAGGTCGGGCTGGCCGCCGTGGCCGCCGGTGCCGTCGCCGGTATCGGTGGCGGGATGCTGGCGCACCGCAACAGGGCCAAAGCCGCCGCAGAGCACGAAGAGGTCGATGCCCACGATCTGGAGAAGCCGTCATGAACAACCCCTATTTCGATCTTCTGATGTGGGCGCGCGGACCGGCCTTCAACATCGCGCTCTTCATTTTCGTCGCCGGTATCGCGCTGCGCGTAGTCGAGATCGTCGCGCTAGGCCGAAAACGAGACCTGGCGCCGGCCAAGGGCAACCCCGTGGCTCAGGGGTTGAAGACCATCTTCACCCGCTCGGTGCCGCGCAAAGGGTTGGTCGCCTATGCGCCGATCACCTATATCGGCGGCTACATCTTTCATATGGGTTTTTTCGTGGCCTTCTTCCTCTTTGGCCCGCATATCGCCTTCATCGACGGGCTGATCGGCGTCAGCTGGCCCAACCTAAGCCGGGTGATCATCGAAAGCGCCGTGGCGCTATCGGTGCTGGCCTTGTTCGCGCTGCTATACGCCCGCATGGCCGACCCGGTACGCCGGGCGCTGACCACCTTTGACGACTGCCTCGTCTGGCTGCTCAGCCTGCTGCCGATGGTCACCGGCTATGTGGCGGTCAACAAGCTCTTCGGCGACCCGACGCTGATGCTGGCGCTGCATATCCTGTCGGTGGAATTGCTGATGATCGCCTTTCCCTTCACCAAGCTGATGCACGCGGTCACCTTCGTGATGGCCCGCTACTACAACGGCGCAATCCAGGGCCGGAAAGGAGCACAATCATGACCGCGACGCTTGAACGGGGGCTCAATGCGCTCCGCGAGCAGATCGACGCACCGGTTGCCGCGTTCTTTTCCAGCTGCGTCAGCTGCGGGATTTGCGCCGAGGCCTGCATCTTTTACCGCGAGACGCATGACCCCAAATTCACACCCATCCGCAAGCTCGACCTGATGCGGCGGCTGTGGAGGAACGAGTACACGCTCTTTGGCCGGCTGGCGAACATGGTGGGGCTGGGGCGCAGGATCACCGATGATGATCTGAGCGCATGGGAAGAGCTGGTCTATGACAGCTGTACCATGTGCGGGCGCTGCACAATGGCCTGCCCGGTGGGCAACGACATCACCATGATGATCCGCAAGATGCGCGAAGGGATGAGTGCTGCCGGCCACGGGCCGGTGGAACTGATCGGGGCGGCACAACGGCACAGCGACGGCTCTTCGCCGATGGGCGATCTGCGCAAGGCGCTGCGGGCGCGGGTGAAGCATGCCAGCCAGGAGACCGGCATCGACATCGAGTTCGACAAGCAGGGTGCCGATTATCTGGCGATCTTTTCGGCGCAGGAAATAGCCGAGTTTCCCGACGTGATCGCGGCCATGGCAAGGATATTCAAGAAGGCCGGGGTGACCTGGACCGTGTCCGAGGATGCCTATGAGGCGACGAATGTGGGTGTGCAGATCGGCAACCGCGACATCGCCAGACTGCTTGTGGGGCGGATCGTCGATACCGCCGAAAAGCTGGGCGTCAAGGGTGTGATCAGCCCCGAATGCGGCCACGCCTATCAGGCGCTGCGCTGGGAAGGGCCGAACCTGATCGGGAGACCTTACACCTTTGAGGTGGTGCACATCATCGAGTTGCTCGACCGGCTGCGCGCCCAGGGCAAGCTGAAGACCACGGGCAAGGATACGACCAGGCTGACCTTCCACGATCCCTGCCAGATCAACCGCCGCGGCGGCATTGATCGCGAGCCGCGCAACCTGCTGAACATGGTGGCCGATGACTTCATCGAGACCGACGACGCCGGCACGATGAACTGGTGCTGTTCGGGCGGGGGCGGTGTCGGCCCCAACGAGCGCGCCAACGCGGTGCAATCGAAGGCCTTCAACATGAAGAAGCGCCAGTTCGAAAAGGTGGCGCCCGACAAGATCGTCACCATGTGCGCCTTTTGCCACCACACGCTGGAAGCGCAGCTTGACGACAACAACATGGATATCGAGGTACAGGGCCTGACAGAATTGATGGCCGAATACCTCGATGACGAGACCTGGGAAAGGGGACCGGAGAGATGAGCAAACGACTGGTCGTTGACCCGATCACCCGGATCGAGGGGCATTTGCGGATCGAGGCGCAGATGCAGGAGAACACCATTGCCCAAGCCTACAGTTCCGGCACCATGGTGCGCGGTATCGAGATCATCCTGAAGGGCCGCGACCCGCGCGACGCCTGGGCCTTTGCCCAGCGTATCTGCGGAGTATGTACACTGGTGCACGGGATCGCCTCTGTCCGCGCGGTGGAAAACGCGCTCGACTACAAGATCCCGCCCAACGCCCAGCTGATCCGCAACCTGATGATCGCGGCGCAGCATGTGCATGACCACGTCATGCATTTCTATCACCTGCATGCGCTCGACTGGGTCGACGTGGTCAGCGCGCTTGACGCCGACCCCAAGGCAACCGCCGACCTGGCCGGTTCGCTGTCGAGCTACCCGAAATCCAGCCCCGGCTATTTCGCCGATGTGAAAAAGAAGCTGAAGACATTCGTCGAGCAGGGTCAGCTCGGCATCTTTGCCAACGGATACTGGGGCCACTCGGCCTATAAACTGCCGCCCGAGGCCAACCTGATGGCGGTGGCGCACTATCTCGACGCGCTGGAATGGCAGCGCGACGTGGTGCAGCTGCACACCATCTTTGGCGGCAAGAACCCGCATCCCAATTTCCTTGTCGGCGGCGTGGCCAGCCCGCTCGACCCCAATTCGGACAGTGCGATCAATGCCGGCAAGCTGGCCAAGATCTCGGAAGTCATCGACAAGATGGAGGCCTTCGTCGATCAGGCCTATCTGCCCGACACCCTGGCCATTGCCGGGTTCTACAAGGACTGGGGCGCCATGGGCGAGGGTGTGGGCAATTTCCTGACCTATGGCGACTATCCCACCGGCGACACCGACGATGTCAGCACCTTCCTGGTGCCGCGCGGCGTGATCCTCGACCGCGACCTCTCGACCGTGCACGAGATTGACCTGCATGCAGAGGACCAGATCCAGGAATATGTCGACCACGCCTGGTACGACTATCAGGGCGGTGCGGGAACGGGTCTGCATCCCTACGAGGGCGAGACCAAGCTGAACTTCACCGGTCCCAACCCACCCTATGATCAGCTGGACGTGGACAAGGGCTATAGCTGGCTGAAGGCGCCGCGCTGGAAGGGCAAGGCGATGGAGGTCGGCCCGCTAAGCCGGATGCTGATGCTATACGCCACCGGCAACGCCCATGCCAGGGAACTGGTCGACAAGACGCTGAGCACGCTCGACGTGCCGGTGACGGCGCTGTTTTCGACCCTGGGCCGCACTGCGGCGCGGACGCTGGAGACCAAGGTCTATCTCGATTTCATGCGCGGCTGGTACAATGAACTGGTGGCCAATATCGCCGCCGGTGACCTCAAGACTCACAACGAGACCATGTGGGACCCGCGCACCTGGCCGAAAAAAGCGAAAGGTGCCGGTTACATGGAGGCACCCCGGGGGGCGCTGGGCCATTGGGTGGTGATCGAGGATCAGAAGATCGCAAACTACCAGGCCGTGGTGCCGACCACATGGAACGCCGGGCCACGGGATGCGCAGGGCCAGTCGGGGCCGTATGAGGCGGCATTGAAGGGACATGTGCTGGCCAACCCCGAGCAACCACTGGAGATCCTGCGCACGATCCACAGCTTCGACCCCTGCATCGCCTGCTCGGTTCATATGGTCGGCGAGGACGGCAAGGACAAGCTGCAGGTGAAGGTAAGCTAGCGAGGGTTGTCTTGCCAACCGGATCGGCGAAAGCAAGCGGTCCAAGGAGTGCCGGATGAACGACACCGTCGCCGCAACTGCCGCAGAGGTGCGCCTGATGCTGGACATCGCCGATGGGCATGTGAGCAACGTCGCGATTACCTCTACCCGACCGGTTCAGGCAGCGCAGGTTTTCCTCGGGCGGCCGGTAGAAGAGGCGATCGGGTTGATCGGCTCGGTGTTTTCGCTCTGCGGCCGGGCGCAGACCATTGCCGCGCTGAATGCAGCCGAGGCGGCTATGGGTATCTGTGCCGCGCCCGCCGTGGTGTCGGCCCGCGATGTGCTGCGCTTTGCCGAGATGTTCACCCAGACTGCAATGCGGCTGGCCCTGCAATGGCCGCGTGCGCTGGGTCTGGCGTTGGAGCCCGGGCTTGTCCGGCTGGCGCTCAAGGCCGAGCAGGTGATCGAACACGAGATGTTGGGGGCGGGGTGGAAAGCGCCGGGATCGGGGGCGTTGCAGCCTGCCCCGGCTGTGGATCGTGTCATCGACCGGCTGACGGACGCGGCGGATACCTTTGTCAGTCACAGCGTTCTGGGGCGGGAACTGCAAAGGCTTGGCCTTTCGGGGTTCGGCGCGCTTGCCGACGGTATGCCTGCCGAAGACGGCCCGTTGCGACGAAACTGGGACCAGACAACGGTCGCCGAAATCCGCGCCCGCCACGGCCCGGGGCTGGCGGCACGGCTTGAGGCATCGCTGACCGATCTCGCCCTGCTGCCGGGCTGGATGCTGGCGGTTGCCGACACTGTAGAGGACACGGCGGCACGGCAATCGGACTGCTCGTCAAGTCAGGGCGAGGCCGAGGTCGAGACTGCCCGCGGTGCGCTGCGCCACGCGGTTATCCTAAAGGATGGTATCGTCGTCGGCTGCCACATCGACGCGCCGACCGATCGCAATTTCCGCCCCGGCGGGCCGGTTGCGGCGGGGCTGATCGGCGCGCCTGCCGAGGGGCTGGAACTGGCCGCAAGGCTGCATGTGCTGGCCATCGACCCGTGCGTCGAATTCAGGATCGAGACGCGCCATGCATGAGATGTCTCTGGCCGAGGGCGTGTTGCAGGTGGTCGAGGACCATGTCGATACGGCCGACAGGGTCACCATGGTCCGGCTGGAGATTGGCCAACTTAGCCATGTGGAACCCGAGGCGCTGGCCTTTTGCTTCGAGGCGGTGGTGAAAGGATCTGTCGCCGAAGGCGCGCGGCTGGAAATTGACCGTGCACCGGGGCAGGCCTGGTGCCATAATTGCGGGCGCGGGGTCGAGGTTTCGTCGCTGATCGATGCCTGTCCCGACTGCGGCGGCTTTCAGTTGCAGGTGACGGGTGGCAACGAGATGCGCGTGAAAGAAATGGAGGTAGCGTGATGTGCACCACATGCGGATGCGGACAGGGGCAGGTGACGGTCGAGGGCGAAACGGGCCATGGACACGCCCATCACGATCATGGTCACCATCACTATCATTCCCACGCCGACGGGGTCTCTGAGGCGCGGATGGTCCAGATCGAGCAGGATATCCTGTCGAAGAACGACCACCTGGCCTGGCACAATCGCGACGACCTGACCCGTGCCGGGGTGTTGGCGCTGAACCTGGTGTCGTCGCCCGGCTCGGGCAAGACCACGCTACTGGCACGCACCGCGCAGGACATGGGCACCGACCGGTCGGTGGCGGTGATCGAGGGCGACCAGCAGACCAGCCTTGACGCCGACCGCATCCGCCAGACCGGGGCACGGGCGGTGCAGGTCAATACCGGCAAGGGCTGCCATCTGGACGCCGCCATGGTGGGCCGGGCGATGCGCACGCTGCAACCCGCGCCGAGCTCGCTGCTGTTCATCGAGAATGTCGGCAACCTGGTCTGTCCCGCCGGGTTTGATCTGGGAGAGAACGCCAAGGTAGTGATCCTGTCGGTGACAGAGGGTGAGGACAAACCGCTGAAATATCCCGACATGTTCCATGCCGCACGGCTGATGATCCTCAACAAGTCCGACCTGTTGCCCTACGTCCCCTTCGACGTCGAGAAATGTGTCGAATACGCCCGCCGGGTGAACCCGGAGATAGAGGTGCTGACGCTGTCGGCGCTGACCGGAGAGGGGCTGCAGGGCTGGTACGACTGGATCGCCGCTCGCGCCGCTGGCATGGCGCCGGCGGAGGCTGCCGAGTGAACACTGCCCCGGCATTGCGCGAGGCGGTGCTGCCATTGCCCCGCCCCCTGCCCGTCTCGCTGGGCATGGGAGCATTTTTGAAAGCCAGTCTTTGTCTGGTGAGCGGCAGTGAGGCGGTGGTGACCGGAACAGCGGGCGATCTGGGGGGGCTGGAGACGGTGGAGCGCTATGAAGCGATGCTGGCAGAGCTACTTGCGAGCGGCGTTCAGCCCGCCTGTGCCGCCCACGACCTGCACCCCGATTTCCATTCCACCCGCGCCGCATTGGGCCTCGGTTGCAGGACGCTCGCCGTGCAGCACCACCACGCCCATACGCTGGCCACGCAATGGGAACACGGGGCCGAAGGCCCGGTGCTTGGCCTGTCGCTCGATGGGTTCGGGCTGGGTCCCGGCAACCAAAGCTGGGGCGGAGAGATGTTGTGGGTCGATGGGCCGGACTATCGGCGGATCGGCCATCTGGCACCGCTGGCCCAGCCGGGCGGTGACATCGCCGCGCGAGAGCCGTGGCGGATGGCGGCGGCGGTGCTGCACGGCCAGGGGCGCGGCGGCGAGATTGCCGGGCGCTTTGCGGATCAGCCACATGCGGCACTGTTGGACCAGATGCTGGATCGCCAGGTCAACTGCCCAAAGACCAGTTCCTGCGGGCGGCTCTTCGATGCGGCCTGCGGTCTGTTGGGTATTCTCCCGGTCTCGGATTTCGAGGGGCAGGCGCCGATGGCGATGGAGGCGATGGCCACCGACCCGCAGGTGATGCAGGGAGGTTGGGTGCTGAAGAACGGCACCCTCGACTTTGCCCCCCTGCTGACCCGGCTGGATGGGATGGACGCCACCGGGGGCGCGAACCTGTTCCACGGCACGCTGGCGGCGGGCTTTGCCGCGCTGGTGCTGGCGGCGCGTGACGAGACCGGGCTGGACAGCGTCGCTTTCGGTGGCGGCTGCTTTCTGAACCGGGTATTCACCACTGCCCTGACCGAGGTTTTGCAGAATAACAGCGTCACGGTGCTGGAGCCCCGGAAACTTTCGCCCGGCGATGCCGGTCTGAGCTTTGGCCAGGCCATCGCCGGCGCGCTTCACACAGAACGGATGACCTGACATGTGCCTGGCAATCCCCACCCGCATCCTGCGCCTGCGCGATGACGGCCTTGCCGATGCCGAGCTTGAAGGCGTGATCAAGGAGGTTTCGCTTGCCCTGGTGCCCGACGCCGGCCCCGGCGACTATGTGATCGTGCATGTGGGCTATGCCCTGTCAAAGCTGGACCCGGAAGAGGCCGAACGCACGCTGCAGCTTTTTGCCGAGGCAGGCGCATGAAATACATAGAAGAGTTTCGCGACCCGAAGCTGGCGCAGACCCTGTCGCGCGCCATCGCGGCGGCGGCGGACCCGGCGCGCACCTATCGCTATATGGAGTTCTGCGGCGGCCATACCCACGCCATCGCCCGCTACGGTGTCGAAGACCTGCTGCCCGGCAATATCGCCATGATCCACGGGCCGGGCTGCCCGGTCTGCGTGCTGTCGGTGGCGCGGGTCGATGCGGCCATCGCGCTGGCCACCCGGCATGATGTGATCCTTTGCACCTATGCCGATCTGATGCGGGTGCCGGGCTCGAAATTCACCTCGCTAATCAAGGCCCGGGCCGAGGGCGCCGATGTCCGCATGGTCTATTCGGTGACCGACGCGCTTCGCATCGCCCGCGAAAACCCCGCCCGAGAGGTGGTGTTCTTCGCCATCGGCTTCGAGACCACCACGCCGCCCACTGCCGTCGCGTTGAAACAAGCGCGCGCACAAGGGCTGGGCAATTTCAGCGTGCATTGCAACCACGTCCTGACCCCTGCGGCGATGCGGGCCATTCTGGAGGGGCGCAACAGCGGCGTGATCCTCGACGGATTCGTCGGGCCGGCGCATGTCAGCGCGGTGATCGGCACCGAGCCATATGCCGAGTTTACCCGCGACTACGGCAAGCCGGTGGTGATCGCGGGTTTCGAGCCGCTCGACGTGATGCAGGCGGTGCTGCAACTGGTGCGCCAGACCAACGAGGGCCGCGCCGAGGTCGAGAACGAGTATTCCCGCGCCGTGGCGCCCGAGGGCAACCGGGTTGCCATCAACATCATGGACGAGGTCTTCGCCCTGCGTGACACATTCGAATGGCGCGGGCTGGGGCATGTGGCGAACTCTGCGTTGCGCATCCGCGACGAATATGCCGGTTTCGACGCCGAAAAACGCTTTGCCGTCGACCTGCCCGCCCCGCGCGAGAACAAGACCTGTGCCTGCGGCGATATCCTGCGCGGCGAGAAAACGCCTGAGCAATGCGCCATCTTCGGCGATCCGTGCACGCCGGAAAACCCGCTGGGCGCCTGCATGGTGTCGAGCGAGGGCGCCTGCGCGGCCCATTGGACCTATGGCCGCTTTCGCCAGGCCGAACGCGCCGGGGCGCCGGCATGAACCGCCGGCTGGACATCGGCAAGGGCCGGGTCGATCTCAGCCACGGCGCCGGCGGGCGGGCGATGATGCAGCTGATCGAAGAGCTGTTTCTGGGCGCCTTCGACAACGCCCTGCTGAACCGCGAACACGACGCGGCGATGTTCGACCTGCCGCCGGGCCGGGTGGTGATGAGCACCGACAGTTTCGTGGTCTCGCCGATCTTCTTTCCCGGCGGCGATATCGGCGAACTGGCGGTATGTGGCACGGTCAACGATCTGGCCATGGGCGGCGGGGTGCCGAAATACCTGACCGCCGGGTTCATCCTGGAAGAGGGTTTCCCACTGGCCGACCTGCAGCGGATCGTCGCCAGCATGGCGGCGGCGGCGCGCGAGGCCGGGGTGGCCATCGTCTCGGGCGACACCAAGGTGGTGGAGAAAGGCCATGGCGACGGCATCTATATCAACACCGCCGGGGTTGGCGTGGTGCCCGAGGGCGTCGAGATCGCGGGCGACCGGGCGCGGCCCGGCGACGTGGTGCTGCTGAGCGGACCCATCGGAGATCACGGTGTCGCCATCATGTCCAGGCGCGAGAACCTGACCTTCGGATCGGCGATTGAAAGCGATTGCCAGCCGCTGGGCGATCTGGTGGCGGCAATGCTGACGGAAGTGCCCGGTATCCGGGTGCTGCGCGACCCGACCCGTGGCGGACTGGGCTCTACGATGAACGAGATCGCGCAACAGTCGGGTGTTGGCATCGAACTGACCGAAGCCGCGATCCCGGTGCGGCGTGAGGTGAAATCGGTCTGCGAGCTTCTGGGCCTCGACCCGCTCTATGTCGCCAACGAGGGCAAGCTGATCGCGATCTGCCCGCCGCAGGATGCCGACCGGCTGCTGAGCGCCATGCGGGCGCATCCGCGCGGGCGCGCCAGTGCGGTGATCGGCCGGGTGCTGCAGGACGACCGCAGCTTCGTGCGCATGGTCACCGGGCTGGGCGGCACCCGCATGGTCGACTGGATGGCGGGCGAGCAACTGCCGCGGATCTGCTAGGCGGTCTTGTGCGGCCTGGGCAGTGTTGCGCGCTAGGGCTTTGCCCCTTCGGTCAGTTCCCGGTGCGGTAACCCCGACTGGCTTTAACGCCCCCGCGTAGGCACCAGTGCCGGGAGTATCGCCCCGGCGCGACATGGAAAATCCGACCCCTCTGGCCGTTTCGTCAATGGGTGAGAGGGGCGGTCTCAGATCGAAACCGGCAAACGCGGGTGACATCCGCGACCCAGGGAACCGGCAGGGGCTATCCCTGCGGATACCCACTGGCGGCGGCTCCACTTGATGGCAAGCAAGGCTCCCCGAAAAGATCAGCACGAGACACAGGGGCAACCGGAGGCAGAGATGCGTGTCGCAGGGGGCCTTTGGCCCTTTTAGCGCATGCCGCGCGGGCGGGCTCTATGCGCCGATTTGCCCCGAATCCCGATCATCGGCAACCTACCGCGCCGCGTTGCGGATGTGGATCGGCTCTTGCTGCTCAAACTCGTCGAGAAAATCGGTGATCGCCGCCAGATGGGCGATGGTTTCGGGCAGGATCACGTTTTCCAGCGCCCAGGCCCGGCCCTTTGTCTCGCGGTAGTCCCGAGACAGCCGCCGGATGTTGCGCACCCTGAGTGCCTGCGCAAACGCAAGTGGCACCAGCGCGGCGAACGCCGCCCGGCAGGCTTCGGCCCGGGGCCGAGGGATCGACCGCCTGCATCGCTTGGGCGGGATCCAGACCGGCGGCTTTGTCGGCATGAGTGATAACTCGAGGCCGGGGAAATCCCGGGCAGACGCGGCAAAGCCGATGCCTGTTCCCGGACCCGTGAGGTACAACTGCAGGCTTTCCACCCCGTGGCGCATGACCGCCGTCTTCAGCTCCCTGGTCGCCACGTCCATGGCCACGTCGAACTCTTCCCGTGCTATGCGCCATGCTTTCAGTTCCTCCAATAGCGCCACCGCCAGTTGCACGCGCTTTGAAACCCGAACCCCGGCTCGACCAGCCGCTTTTCCTCGGCCAGCGCCAGCGCGGCGCCACGGGTGGGAGTGATGTCAGCCATCTCCAGCCTGTTCACCGACTCTCTCGGTGATGTGGCGGGCGATCTGGTCATCGCTCAGCGGTGACAGTTCCGACACCGGCAGCACGTTCATGGGCGGGTATGCCCCTTTTTGTTTTCCAGTGTCCGGTCCAGCGCCACTTGGCCATCGGCGATATAGCCGGTCAGGTCCAGGATCGGATGGCTGATATCATCCGACGGCATGGTCAGGACCGGCAACTGGGTCAGCGTGCCGGGCCGCCCCTCGATCCAGCCGGCGCGCTCATAGATGGTGGCGAGGTCAGAGTACACATAGCCTGGATAGCCTTTGCGCGACGGGATCTCGCCATGGCTCGCCGACACCTCTCGCAATGCCTCACACTAGGGCCTGTTGATATTCAGGATTCCCCTTTTGGCTGATATCTGATTCAAGCTTCCAAAAGGGAGGCTTGAATGCTGAGTGATCGATTCATGATCAGTGACGAACAATGGGCTTTGATGGAGCCCCATTGTTTGGGG
>JAAELR010000311.1 GCA_024226455.1 Paracoccaceae bacterium | reverse complement strand
TACAAGCAGTTACCCATTCTCAAGCAGGCTCTCACCGAGCATCGCCCAAAAGGCCAGCTTGACCAGATCAAGGACGCCGCATAACCTTCAATCACGCAGCGCCGCTCAGGCGAGTTTCAACAAACAGTGGGACATTCCCCAGAAATGAGCGTAGCAGCAAGCTTCCATGCCGATGACACAAGGTGGTAGTTCTGCAAAGAAAGCGAACATCTGCGAGCGACGCAAACGCCGCTTCAACAAGGTCTCACCACTTTCGCCGATTCCGTGGACCTGAAAAACATTCTTCGCAATATCCAGTCCGATAGTTGTGATGGTCATGTAAACGTCTCCTGTGATTGATCCTACATTCCTCAACCCTACGAAAATGCAGAGCCATGGTGCAGAGGGTGTCCATCCCATCTATCCTGGATTACAACGCCGTCCAGCCGCCATCTACGCTGATCGTCGTGCCGGTGATCTGCGCGGCCGCATCGGAACACAAGAACACCGTGGTGCCGCCGATCTGTTCCACCGTGGCGAACTCTTTCGACGGCTGGCGCGCCAGCATTACCTCGCGCACCACCTGGTCGCGCCCCATGTCATGCGCCTTCATCTGATCGGGGATCTGCGCCTCGACCAGCGGGGTCAGCACGTAGCCCGGGCAGATCGCGTTGCAGGTGATCGGATCTTCGGCGGTTTCCAGCGCCACGGTCTTGGAGAGCCCCACCACACCGTGCTTGGCAGAGATATAGGCGGATTTGTAGGGCGAGGCGGTCAGCCCGTGGGCGCTGGCGATATTGACCACCCTGCCCCAGCCCGCCGCCCGCATCATCGGCAGCGCCGCGGCGGTGGTGTGAAACGCCGAGGAAAGATTGATCGCGATGATCGCGTCCCATTTCGCTATCGGAAATTCGTCGACCGGCGCCACGTGCTGGATGCCGGCATTGTTGACCAGGATATCGCAGGCGCCGGCGGTTTCGATCAGCACCCGGCACTCTGCCGACTTTGACATGTCCGCCTTGACATATCGCGCCGCAACGCCGAATTCCCGCGCCAGTTCCGCGGCCATCGCGTGGTCTTCGTCGCGGTCGGTGAAAGAGTTCATCACCACGTCTGCCCCTGCCGCCGCCAGTTGGCGTGCCACGCCCAACCCGATGCCCGAGTTCGACCCAGTAACCACCGCTGTCTTTCCCTTGAGTTCCATCGCCCGCCCCCTTGCTGCGTTTGCAGCATACTATAGCCTTTCGACGTGGCATTGAATCGTTTTTCGCGGCCTTTCGCTACGCTCGAACGCGAAAAACGATTGGATCTGTTTCAACGAAAAGCCGAAAGGCCTTATGTGCCGCGGTTGCGAAAGCCAGGGGCAAACCGGCCAAAAAGGGTCGGGCACAAAAAAAACGCCCGCACAAGGCGGGCGTTAAGTTATTGAGGCAGGTTTCATACAGGCAAGAAACCTATCGAGCAGTGAGTCTTGTATACGCCTTCCCGCGCCGGGGTCCAAGCAAAAAGTTTGAAATGCTTAATTGCCATCGATAGGTTTGGCTTGTAACCAAGCTCTGAGCAGAAGGAATGTTGCTGAAATGAAACAGAGTTTCCTAACGAAAATTGGGGTCTTAGCGCTTGCTTCGGCGTTTTCGCTAACCTCCGGCGCGGTCAACGCCGAGCCTCGCCATGGCATAGCTATGTATGGCGAGCCCGCCTTACCACCCGATTTTGTGTCATTGCCCTATGCCAACGCCGACGCCCCCCGGGGCGGAAAGATCGTGACCGGCGAGGTGGGCAGCTTCGACAGCCTCAATCCGCATATCCGCAAGGGATCGGTGCCGTGGCAGCTGCGTTTCCTGGCCTACGAGTCGCTAATGGGCCGGTCCTGGGATGAACCGTTCACGCTATACGGACTATTGGCCGAATCTATTGAAACCGGGCCTAACCGCGAGTGGGTGGAATTTACCCTGCGCCCAGAAGCCCGATTCTCTGACGGCAGCCCGGTCACGGTCGAAGACGTGATGTGGTCCTACGAGACCTTGGGCACCCAGGGCCACCCGCGCTATGGCGGGGCCTGGAAGAAAGTGGAAAGCATGCAGCAGACCGGCGACCGCTCGGTGCGCTTTACCTTCAATGTCGAAGACCGCGAGATGGCGCTGATCATCGGCATGCGGCCGATTTTGAAGAAATCCCAGTGGCAGGGCCGCGATTTCACCGAATCGGGGCTCGACGTGATACCGATCTCTACCGCGCCTTATGTCATCGACGATTTCGAGGCCGGGCGATTCGTCAGCCTGAAACGCAATCGCGATTACTGGGGCAACAACCTGCCGTTCCGCCGCGGCACCGGCAATCTCGACGAGATCCGCATGGAGTTCTACGCCGACGGCACCGCCATGTTCGAGGCGTTCAAGGCCGGAGAACTGAATTCCAACCGCGAATTCAACGCCCAGAAATGGGACGTGCAGTACGATTTCCCGGCCATCGATTCGGGCGACGTGGTGAAATCCATCATCCCGCATCAGCGCCCCAGCGGCATCACTGGCTTCGTGATGAACACCCGGCGTGACAATTTCAAGGACTGGCGGGTGCGCGACGCGCTGCTGCACGCGTTCAATTTCGAGTTCATCAACCAGACCCAGACCGGCAACAAACAGTCGCGCATCACCTCGTATTTCTCAAACTCGGTGCTGGGCATGCGCGGCGGGCCGGCGACGGGCCGGGTGCTGGAACTGCTGCAACCCTTCAGCGACCAGTTGCTGCCCGGCGCGCTCGACGGTTACGCCCTGCCGGTATCCGACGGCTCTGCCCGCAACCGCGCCAACATCCGCATTGCCGCCGACCTGATGGCTCAGGCCGGCTGGAACGTCGACAGCGACGGCATCCTGAAAAACGCCGCCCAAGAGCCGTTCACCTTCGAGATCCTGCTCAAACAAGGCTCTGCCGAGCACAAGGCCATGGTCGACATCTATGTCGAGGCGCTGGAGCGGCTGGGCATCAACGCCACCGTCGCCACCACCGACGCCGCGCAATACAAGGAACGCACCAACGTCTATGACTTTGACATGACCTATTACCGGCGCGGGCTGACCCTGAGCCCCGGTAATGAGCAGATGCTCTATTGGGGCAGCGATGGCATCACCGAGCCGGGCACCAGGAACTGGATGGGCGTGAATTCGCCCGCCGCCGAGGCGATGATCGACCGAATCCTCAACTCCGAAAGCCGCGACGATTTCGTCGCCGCCACCCGCGCGCTCGACCGGGTTCTGACCTCAGGGCGCTATGTGATCCCGATCTATCAATGGCCGATCAGCCGCATCGCGCATTCCAAAAACCTGCTCTACCCCGACAGGCTGCCGATCTATGGCGACTGGATCGGCTTTCAGCCGGATGTCTGGTGGTACCAGCAGGATTAGGGCCCCTGCCCCATACCGCGGCGCTAGGTTGCGCCGCGGTAGATCACGGGCGCGAACATTTGCTTCGCCCGGCGATTACCGCTATATTGCGGGCAAATTGGGCATCGAACCCAATGGACCGAGGAGAGCGAGATGCGCCGTATACTGATTGCTGCAATGCTGTGCGGGCTTGCGGCCTGCGCCACGGTCGAGGGTGTGGGCAACGACCTGTCCGCCGGAGCAAGCAAGGTGCGCAACGTATTCTGACCCCGGCCGCCCCGGGCCTGCCCCACCGGCCAGCCACCGCCTCGCCCGGGGCTAAGGTATGCATACTCTTGCCCTGTGCGCCGACAACCCGGGGGCGAGTCCGTCAGGGGGCAGGATCGTATCACAAGCCCACGAAACCTGAGCCAAACCAACAGATGCCGGGAGTGAGCCCAGGCAGCCTCGTCAGAACAGGTGCATCGCGCACAAGCGGCATCAATATGCCCTGCGCGACCGGTCCACAGCCGCCTTCCAACACGTTTCTTGTGCTGCGGCGCGGCCCGTGGAAGCAGGCTTTCGCTAGCAGGCGCACATTCCAGAAATGGCGAATTCGCATATTGCAGAGTTATTGTCAAATCTGGTGTTTGAGAGTTTTGGGTCATGCAGCGATCTGGTCGGGTTTGGTGGTTTCAATTCCGTCTTTGAACGTGACGCCCGTGATGACTTTGGCGAGGTAGTCAAAGCCGCGTAGCTTCCTCCAGTTTTGTTCGGCACATTGGCCCAGCTTGAACATCATGTGCAGCAT
>JAAELR010000310.1 GCA_024226455.1 Paracoccaceae bacterium | reverse complement strand
GTATCGCCCCCGCAAAGCGCACACAAAAGGCCAATCGTCAAAAGATCACAGAACTTGTGGCGCGGTGCATTGCCCCCGCGAGGATCATCCTTGTTATTGAAATAGCTGTCTAATTTGGACATCCCGAAGCTCCATCAAGTGAGGAAGTCTCCAGAATCAAATTCACGGAAGCTGTCAAACTTTAAGTGCGATTGCCCTGTCAAGCGTCACCAACTTTCGCACATATCTCTGGAGGGGCGCGTCAGAGTTCGACCAAGGGTTCGGGCCGCCCGGTCAGTTCTGTCTCGGTGAAGAATGTCTGGCCGTTCTGGGGATGCGCGGCGATGGTGGCGGTATCAAGCCCCTGCCGCGCGCTGGTGCAAAAGAGCGTCGACAGCGCCACGCCGCCGAAGGCCGGGCAGGTGCTGTGCGTCGCGGGCACCGCATGGGAGCCGAGAAAGCTGCCGTCGGGGGCATAGCCGGCGATACGCGCCGCGCCCCATTGCGCATTCCACAAATTGCCGCGCGCGTCGGTGACCGCGCCGTCGGGGTGTAGCCCCTCGGGCGTCAGGTCGAGGTAGAGCTGCGGCTCTGCTTGGGGCCAGCCGCCTGCGTTGAGGGGCTGGCGCATGATCTGCCCGGTAGGGGTGTCGGTGAAATAGGCGCAGCTACCGTCGGGGGCAAAGCAGATCGCGTTCGGGATCGAGATACCGGGAAATAGCTGGCGCAGCTCGCCGCGATGGTAGCGGTAGATGGCGCCGGCGCCGGTTTCCGCCTTTTTACCCATCGTGCCGATCCAGAACCCGCCAAGCGGGTCGGCGCGACCATCGTTCGAGCGGGTGTGCGGGGTGTCGGGTTCCAGAAGGCAGAGCGTATCGTGCGAACCGGTCTCGATATCGAAGCGCATCAGCCGGGTTTCGCTGGCGATCAGCAACGTATTGCGGTCGATGGCGCCGGCAGCACTGACATTCTCGGCAAAGTGCCATTCCTGCAGACCGGTTGCGTCGCGGGTCAGCAGCCGGTTGCCGGTGATGTCGAACCAGAAGAGCTGATGCCGCAGGGGATGCCAGAGCGGGCTCTCGCCGAGCGAGCAGGGGCGGTCGTCGAAGACACGGGACGTCATGTGACGGCTGCGTCATAGGCGGCGACGGCGTCGCGGCCGCGGGCTGCGATGTCGGCGATGCTCATGCCGGGCTTGTAGAGCGACGAGCCGAGGCCGAAGCCATCGGCGCCGGCAGCGATCCAGTTGGCGAAGTTTTCCGGCCCGGCGCCGCCGACGGCAAAAACCCGGATGCCCGGTGGCAGCACGGCGCGGATCGCCCGGAGCCCGCCGGGGGCCATTATCGAAGCGGGGAAGATCTTGAGCCCGTCGGCCCCGGCCTCGAGGGCGGCGAAGCATTCGGTTGGAGTAAAGACGCCGGGCCAGCTTTGCATGCCCAGTTCCTTGCTGGCGGCGATAACTTGTGGGTTGCAGTTGGGCGAGACGATGAGGCTGCCGCCCGCGGCGTGCACGGCGCTGACCTGATCGACGTTCAGCACGGTGCCGGCGCCGATCAGCGCCGTGCCGGCGAAATCGGACGCCATCAGCGTGATGCTGTCGAGCGGGTAGGGAGAGTTCAGCGGCACCTCTATACGGGTGATGCCGGCCTCTATCAGGGCCTGGGCGGCGGGCGCTGCCTGTGGCGGAGCGATGCCGCGCAGGATGGCGATCAGGGGGCGGCTCATGGGGTTTCCTTCATGCTGGCATAGGCGGCGGCAAGACCGGCCAGTGTCATGGTGTCGCCATCGGCAACAATGGGCCCGGCGCCCTGTGCGCGCAGTGCCGTGGCATAGGTGGCGGTCAGTTGCGGCGCGCCGATCAGCGCCACCGGCTGACCCAGCCAATAGGGTTTGGCGGTGGCCAGTTCGGCGCCGATCAGCAGGCCCGAGAGCGCGGCGCGGGCGGATTGCGGCGATTGCTGGTGCAGCAGGCTTTCGGCGCGCAGGCAAAACAGCCGCCCGGCCAGTGCCTCGGGCCGCGACAGGGCGGTTTCGAGCGCTTCGGAGAAGGCGTTGTCGTCCCAGCCTTTCTTGGCGACAGAGTGGCGCAGGACCGAGCGGGTGCCGAGCAGGGCGAACAGCTCTCCGGTCATGAAGGTGCGGAAGCTGACGATCTCGGCGGCGCTCACATGGACCCATTTGGTGTGGGTGCCGGGCAGGCAGATGATGCCGTCGAAATCGGAGTTCTGCGCCAGGTACCCCGCGATCTGGGTCTCCTCGCCGCGCATCACGTCGGCGGGCTGTGACTGGCAGATGCCCGGGACAATATGGACGATGAGGCGCGGGTCGGCGACGGGCGGTTGGGTGAGATTGCCCGACAGCGCGGGGCAAGGCACGGCGGCATAGGCGGCCTCTGCCCAGCCCTGCCTGGCACCGACCATGCCGCAGGCGATGGCCGGGGTTGCCCGGTCGCCGAGCCAGTGCCGCACCAGCCTCAGCAGCGCCGGTTCGAAACCGCTCGGCTGCAGAGTGCCCATGCCGTCGGTGCTGTGGGCCTTGTCGAAAGGCTCTCCGCTGGCACGCATGGCCCAGGCGCGCAGATGCGAGCTGCCCCAGTCGACGGCAATCCAGTCGGGTTTCTTGGGGGCAGGGGTCATCTGGCTGGTATCCGGGGCGGGCATCGGTGAGGGGCGGTGGCAGGGCAGGCGCGAGGTGCCTCGCTGCCGCTATCATAATGGCTCTGGCAGGCGGGTGAAAGGTGGTTTGCGGGGGGGGCGGGCAGAGGGGCCGGTAGCTGGCCCTATGGCTTGCCGCAATTCGCCACGGCGTCGACCATCTGCCGGATCAGGGCCTCGTAAAGGTCGGGGCCGGGCGGCAGCGAGGTGCCCAGCGGGTCGAGAGTCGGCGGGGTGTCGGCGCCGGGCAGGACGGCGCGGATCAGGCGGTTGTTGGCGCCCGGTTCGGTGAAGACGCAGGCGTCTGGGTTGGCGGCTAGCAGGTCGCGGATTTCGGCGATGTGGGCGGCGCCGGGTGCCGCGGCATCGGTGCCGGCGATGCTGCCGGCGACGGGCAGGCCGAAGCGGTGAAAGAAATAGTCGTAGGCGTCGTGATAAGGGACCAGCAGCCTGTCATGCAGCGGCGCGAGCCGTGCGGCGGTCTCGGCGGTCAGGGCCGTCAGCCGGTCTTGCGCCCGGGCGGCATTGGCGCGGTAGGTGACGGCGTGTTCCGGATCGGCCCGGGCCAGCGCCTCGGCGATGGCGGCAAGGAAATGCGCCGCATTCAACGGGTCGAGCCAGGCATGCGGGTCCAGTGCGTCGTGGAAAGGGCCGTCGACATGACCCTCGTCATGCGTGCCCCGATGAGCCACGCCACCCTCTATGCGCAACGGCAGCGGGTCCAGCGTCAGCAGTTCCAGCGAGCCTGTGCCGTCGCCCAGGTTGTCCAGCACGCGCCGCAGCCAGGGTGTCATCGTCTCGCCCATCCAGATCACCAGCCCGGCCCGGGCGATCATCCGCGCCTGGCTGGGGCGCAGCTGGACGTGATGCGGGTCGGTTTGCGGGTCCAGCAGCAGGTCCGGCGCGCCCAGATCGCCCATCACCTGCGCCACCAGCGACTGCACCGGGGCGATGTCGGTCACCACGGCGGGTGGCTCTGCCCGCGCCTGTGCCGCACTGGCCACCAGAATCAACCCCGCCAGAATCGCACGCATCACTCGCCCCTTGCCAAGTTCCGGGGGCGGGTCTAGTAGAATTGTGATGTTATAACAATACGAGAAATGTCATGAGCCACCAGCCCGCCCCCCTTGCCTTTGCCCCGCATGACCATGCGCTTTGTTGCGGCGATGTGCTGGCGCGGGCTGACAGGCTGTGCCGCGAGGCGGGGCTGCGGTTGACTCCGGTGCGGCGGCGCACGCTGGAGATCCTGCTGGAGGCGCACAAGGCGCTGGGCGCCTACGAGGTGCTGGAGCGGCTGACGGCGGACGGGTTCGGCCACCAGCCGCCGGTGGCCTACCGGGCGCTGGAGTTCCTGGTCGGGCACGGGCTGGCGCACCGGGTGCGGCGACTGAACGCCTTTGCCGCCTGCATGCATCCCGGCGAGCCGCACGCGCCGGCCTTCCTGATCTGCCGCGCCTGCGACGCGGTGGCCGAAACCCCGGTGGCCGAGGTGCGCGCGGCGCTGGATGCGGCGGCGGGGCGGCTTGGCTTTGCCGTCGAGCGGGTCAATCTGGAGGCGGTGGGGCTGTGCCCCGCCTGTGCGACGGTTTGAGCCTGATCACTGCCGAGAGGATGGAGGTGCGCTATGGCCGCGCGCCGGTGCTGCGGGACGTCGATTTTGCTATTGAACCGGGCGAGATCGTCACCGTCGTCGGCCCCAACGGGTCTGGCAAGTCGACGCTGATCCGCGCGCTTTTGGGGGTGATCCGGCCTGCCTCGGGCCGGGTGACGCGCAAGCCGGGGCTGCGCATCGGCTATGTGCCGCAAAGGCTGGCGGTGGACGCGACCCTGCCGATCAGCGTCGCGCGGTTCCTGTCGCTGCCGGAACGGCAAAGCCGCACGGTGATCGCCCAGGTGCTGCAGCGGGTCGGGGCGGACGGGCTGCAAGAGCGCCAGATCTCGCAGCTTTCGGGCGGGCAGTTGCAGCGGGTGCTACTGGCCCGGGCGCTGCTGGCGGCGCCCGACATCCTGATGCTGGACGAACCGACGCAAGGGCTTGACCAGCCCGGCGAGGCGGAATTCTACCGGTTGATCGAGCAGCTTCGCCAAGAGATCGGCTGTGCGGTGCTGCTGGTCAGTCACGACCTGCATGTGGTGATGAGCGCGTCTGACCGGGTGATCTGCCTGAACGGCCATGTCTGCTGCGAGGGCACGCCGCATGTGGTGAGCGCCGCGCCGCAATATCGGGCGCTGTTTGGCCATGGCACCGGCGGGGCGCTGGCGCTTTATCAACACGATCATGACCATGACCATGATCACGAGCATGGCCACTAGATGCTGGACGATTTCCTGATCCGGGCGCTTGTGGCGGGTATCGGCGTGGCACTGGCCACGGGGCCGCTGGGTGCTTTTGTGGTCTGGCGGCGGATGGCCTATTTCGGCGATGCCACGGCGCATGCGGCGATACTTGGCGTGGCGCTGGCGCTGGGGCTCCAGACCTCGGTTCTGGCGGGCACGCTGGCGGTGGCGCTGGCCATGGCGCTGGCGGTCTCGGCTTTGGTGGCGCGGGGTCAGGCGATGGACGCGACGCTGGGGGTGCTGAGCCACGCCGCGCTGGCGCTGGGGCTGGTGGCGTTTTCGCTGATCCGGGGCCCAAGGGTCGATCTGAACGCGTTCCTGTTCGGCGACATCCTGGCGGTGGGGGTCACGGATCTGGCGGTGATCTGGGGCGGCGCGGTGCTGGTGCTGGCGCTGCTGGTCTGGCGCTGGCAGCGGCTGTTGACCGCGACGCTGAACGAGGAACTGGCCACCTCGGCCGGCATCGACCCGCGCCGCGAACGGCTGGTGCTGACGCTGGCGCTGGCGGTGATGGTGGCGGTGTCGCTGAAGGTGGTGGGGGCCTTGCTGATCGGGGCGATGCTGATCATCCCGGCGGCGGCGGCGCGCGGCCTGGCGCGCTCGCCCGAGGCGATGGCGGTGCTGGCGATGCTGATCGGGACGATGGCGACGTTGGGCGGACTGGGGCTGAGCTGGGTTGCCGACACGCCGGCCGGGCCGTCAATCGTCAGTGCTGCTACAGTTCTATACCTGGGTTCGCTGGCAGGATCTGCCGGGCGATGACGCCCTAACCGGACAGAGCATCTCTGTTTTTTGAACGCGGAATGCTCTGGATGAGAGTTCTTGCCAACGTCAGGGTTTGCAGAGCCAATTCCAGCATTGTTTGACGGTCGGTCGGTATCAATTTGCCAGCGCTGTGGCCGTGTTGGCGAGGCCGAAGATACTGCCGACAAGGGCAAAGATCGTCTGTGCCTTGGTCACCGGAGATTCGGTGACAAGAACCACGTCCTGGGGCTCTATTTCGAAGCGCCGCGCGCTGAACAGCCCGTCGGCGCTGGTCAGGTCGATGGTGAACACCACATCGCTGCGCGCCGGTCCCCTGCCATCGGTGCGGACCTGGTGCGCGGGATACTGGCGCAGGATCAGCACGCCCTTTGGATCGGCGCGGGCGTCGTTGATGCCGCCCACCAGCGACACGGCCTCCAGAGCGTTGATGCGGTCCTTGGTGAAATAGATCAACTCTTCGCGCCCGGTAGAGCCGAGCGCCTGGAAATAGCGGTCGTCCTGCTCGACGATCACCTTGTCGCGGCCTCTCAGCACCACATCGAGGCTGGCATCGGAGTAGAGCCTTGACAGCGAGGTCATGTAGGTGCGGCCGCCGCGCACCAGCGTCACGTGCGGATTGCGCATTGCGGGTGGAACCCCGCCGCCCTGCGAAATGAGGTTCAAAATCGAAAAGTTGCGGCTGGGCAGGGGAATGGTGCCGGGCTGGTTGACGCCGCCCACCAGACTAACAGAGCTTTCGGCGCCTGCCGTATAGGCCAGTTGGATCTGGGCCGAGGGAAGGATCTCTCCCATCCGTTTCTGGATCAGGTCGCGGGCGGCTTCGGGCGACATGCCCCTGACGTAGATCTGGTCGAGATAGGGTACGAAGATCGAGCCGTCCGGCGCCACCGCAATGCCCTGCATGTCGACGGCTTTGCCGCCGGGCGGCAGAATCAGCGAGTTCTCGGAATTGTCCCAGATGATCAGGTCCAGCCGGTCGCCGGCGCGGATCACCGGGCTGGTCGGGCCGCGGGTGGAGCCCACCCAGGAGAGATAGCCATGCCAGCGCGGCCAGCTTTGCAGTCTTGCCACCGTTTCGCGGGTGACAGCGTGCACGACGAAGGGTGCCCCGTCCTTGTTGGCAGCGGCCAGCACCTCTGATTGCAGTGCCGCGCCGCGCGGCAGGCTGCATGCGGCCTGCAACAAGATACACGCGACGAGCGCGCCCATTCTAGCGATCAACCGAAGTTCCCCCAGGATACTTGGGTAAGGTGTAGCTCATCTGACAGGTATGGACAGCCCAAATCGGCGTTTTCCGGGCACATTCCCCGATGCGACAGAGCTTTGTTGGCAACACATAAGGGCAGGGCTGCACAGCAGTTTTCCGTCACCGGAATGCCGGGGAGGGTGAGGGGCTTGCATTCAGGCCCAGGATGCAGCCATCGGCAAGGGCGATGAATGCTATGGGGCAACGCGTCGCTGCCCGTTTCAGCCCTTGGCAAATCCATATCGCCATGGCCCGAGTCGCCCGGTTACCGGGCCGGCGGGCCCGGAGGCTGGGGCAGGTTTGTCCGACCAAAGCACCTGCAGCGGCGATTTGCCCCCTTGGGGCGTTGCCCTCCCCGGGGGGGATAATTCTTCTTGTGAAACCTCATGTCCTTGGTTCCGATGACGGCGCGCCAGGCCAGATCGGGCCGGGTCCGCTTCGGTAATGCCCGGTAAACGGTTTCGGCCTGTTCGCCGTCGTAGCAGGTAACCTGCATCACCAGGCCGAGTGGCAAGCCGAGAATGAAGCCTCTCCACTCGTGGCGTGGTCCAGAACCGGCAAATCGATATCTCGGTAGACGATGGCGGCAAACAAGGTATGGCGCATGCATTGTCTCGCTGTCCGGCGATGAAACGGGCGGGGCTGGATGCTCTGGTGACATGACGGTTTGGTACAAGACTAACCCGGCGCCAAAGCCCACCGCTTCGCCATTGAACCCAAGGTGCGATCCGTGATTGGCTCTGCCCGGGACGGCAAGGGGGATGGCGAGATGAATCTGGGTCTGTGGCTGGAGCGATCGGCGGTATCCTTTGCTGCGCGCCCGGCGCTGGTGCGGGGCGGCAGAGTCGAGGCGGATTACGCCGAGTTTCACCGGCGCGCGGCGGCTTTGGCCCGTTGCCTGCGCCAGCGCGGGGTGGAACCGGGGGGCCGGGTGGCGATCTTTGCCAGAAACTGCATCGAATATCTGGTCGCGTTCTATGGCGTCTGGCTGGCGGGCGCCGCGGTGGTGCCGATCAACGCCAAGCTGCACCCGCGCGAGGCGGCTTGGATCATCGGCAATTCCGGGGCCAAGCTGGGTTTCGTGACGCCGGGATCGGGGCTGCGCAAAGAGGTCGATATCCCGCTGGTCGATGTCACGGGCAATGGGTTCGCCGAGATGACCGCGGGCGAGGGCATGGCCGCAGAGCCAAGGGGCGGCGACGATATATGCTGGCTTTTCTACACGTCCGGCACCACGGGGCGGCCCAAGGGGGTGCGGATCAGCCATTCCATGGTGCTGGCGACCTCGCTGGCCTATCCGGTGGATGTCGATCCGGTGACATGTGACGATGCGGCGCTGTATTCCGCCCCGATGAGCCACGGCGCCGGAATTTATGCGGGCATCCACATCCGCATGGGCGCGCAGCATATCGTGCCGCTGTCGGGCGGGTTCGACGAGGACGAGGTGCTGGAGTTGTCGGCGGCGCATGGGTCGGCGTCGATGTTCATGGCGCCCACCATGGTACGGCGTCTGCTGGACCGGGCCAAAGAGCGTGACATGCGCGGCGATGGCATCAAGACCATAGTTTATGGCGGCGGGCCGATGTATGTGGCCGATATCGTCGAGGCGGTGGACTGGTTCGGGCCGAAATTCGTGCAGATCTACGGCCAGGGCGAGTGCCCCATGGCGATCACCGCCATGTCGCGGGAGCAAGTGGCCGACCGCGGCCACCCGCGCTGGCGAGAACGGCTGGGATCCGTGGGTCGCGCGCAATCGGTGGTCGAGGTGGCAATCGGCGATGCCGGTGGCGGGCTGCTGGCGAGCGGTGAGAGCGGTGAGATCATGGTCAGGGGGCAGCCGGTGATGCCGGATTACTGGCAAAACGACGCGGCCACGGCGAAGACTTTTGCCGGTGGCTGGCTGCTGACCGGCGATGTGGGGCGGATGGATGCGGACGGGCTCGTCACGCTGGTCGACCGCTCGAAAGACCTGATAATCTCGGGTGGCACCAACATCTATCCGCGCGAGGTCGAAGAGGCGCTGCTGGAACATGGCGCTGTGCGTGAGGTGTCGGTGGTGGGCCGCGCTTCGGCGGAATGGGGCGAAGACGTGGTGGCCTTCGTGGTGCTTGGCGAAGGGGTGCAGGCCGATGCGGCGGCACTGGACGCCCACTGCCTGGCCAATATCGCCCGGTTCAAGCGGCCGAAGGACTATTTCTTCGTCGGCGAACTGCCGAAGAACAACTATGGCAAGGTGCTGAAGACGGAGCTGCGCAAACGGCTGGAGGAGATGGCCGATGGTTGACTTGAGCGGCAGGAAGGCGCTGGTGACGGGCTCTGTGCAGGGTATCGGGCTGGCGGTGGCAGAGGCGCTGGCGGGTGTGTTCCAGCGAATAGGGCTGGCCCTTGATTCAGAACCTGTCTTGCCGTTCGACCGGATGCGCCAGTTTGTAGGGGCGCTCTCGCAGGCATTCACGACGGGCGCCTCGCCCACTGGCCGGGCGCCGGGGCGGAACCGGCGGGTAAAGAAATCGTCCCAGCTGGTGAAACCGAAATGGTCCGCGCCGGGGTCGCAGACGAAGTTGTCGATGAAATACTGCCGTGGATCTTCGGTGTTGTCGGGCGCCATGGCCCTGAACGCCGCTTTGCTGAACCAGCCGCCTTGCCCGTCCCTCAGGACCTCGACCGAATCGGAGGAGCCCAGAAAGCGGGCCCACTCACCCAGCACGACTTCCAGATGCCGGTTCACGTCGTTGCGCAAGAAGGCGGAAAAGCCGCCGGCGGTGCACATCGACCAGTCCAGAATGGCGTTGATCGGAAACCCGACAAGACCGGTTTCGTTGAGTTCCGGCGCTTGCGTCATGATCCGGTTCAGCACCGCCAGCATCACGCGGTAATCCTTGATCTGCGGCTTGCCGGTGGGGCTGGAGGTCTGATGCACCTGGGTGAACATCTGCGAAAACAGCATGAAGGCGGCCGCGTTGCCCTCGATGAAATCGCGAAATTCCTCGATGACGGGCAGCAATGGGCGGTGTTCGGTCTGCGCGGCTTTGATATGGCCGGTCAGCCAGGTGTCGAGCGTGGCCTGATCCGAGGGCAGCCAGTCGGCGACGCGATGCGGGTTGGGTTATGGGGCTGGTCCTTGGCAAGTGGCGCGAACCAATTTATACCAATTCGCCCAGATTCTGACTCGTGTTTTACGGGTTTCTCCTTGGGTATGTTTGTGATTCCCTTTTTGAATAATCGACACTCTTTGTGGAGGGGATCATGGTTGGCATTGAGTTGCGGGGAGACTACAGCGCGGGCGATTTGCGGGTTTTGGCGCGTAAATCGCGCAACGCAAAGCAAGCGCGACGGCTGATGGCGCTGGCGGGTGTTGCGGACGGTTTGAGTAGAAAGGAAGCTGCCGCCGTAGGTCTGATGGATCGTCAGACGCTCAGAGACTGGGTGCATCGGTTCAACGAACATGGCCCGGAGGGGTTGATCGACCGGAAATCCAGCGGTCCCAAGCCTAAACTCACCGCAAACCAGCTGGCTACGCTCAAGGAAGTCGTGACGGCCGGGCCTGACCGGGTGATCGACGGTGTGGTGCGCTGGCGTTGTGCTGACCTGGCCGCGTTCATCAAGGCTCGTTTTGATGTGGAGTACCATGTGAACTCGATAGGGAAATTGCTGCACTCACTGGGGTTTTCCCACGTCAGCGCGCGACCTCAACATCCCAAGCAAGACCCTGAAACGATTGAGGCC
>JAAELR010000309.1 GCA_024226455.1 Paracoccaceae bacterium | reverse complement strand
GACCTGGCCGCGTTCATCAAGGCTCGTTTTGATGTGGAGTACCATGTGAACTCGATAGGGAAATTGCTGCACTCACTGGGGTTTTCCCACGTCAGCGCGCGACCTCAACATCCCAAGCAAGACCCTGAAACGATTGAGGCCCTAAAAAAAATTCCCACAAATGCGTGAGAAAAGCCTGAAAGACGTCCCTCCGAATACGCCGGTCGAGATATGGTTCCAAGATGAAGCCCGCGTGGGCCAGAAGAACGGCCATGTTTACCAGTGGGCTACAAAAGGCACGCCCCGAGCGGGTCGGATCGAAATATGGGGGCATAGCCCCATTCTGCCCCGATGTGGGCAAAACGCAATCGACTTGTCCAGCCGACCAATTGAGGCTAGAATACGCCTCACCTCGGGGTGCCACGGACAAAGGGTCCAACGGCTGAGATGCGTATGCGAACCCGTCGAACCTGAACCGGATAACACCGGCGGAGGGAAGGTTGGACAAGCCTCCAAACCCGACCCTTCCGTCGCAATGGAGGATACACCATGAATACCCCCTTCATCGCCGCGGGACTGATGCTTTTGACCGGCGTCGCCACAGCCCAGGAACGCCCCCAGCTCACCGTGATGACCTATGACAGCTTCGTCTCTGACTGGGGTCCCGGCCCTGCTATCGAAGAAGCCTTTGAGGCCAACTGCAACTGCGACCTGACCTTCATCGCCGCCGGCGACGGCGCCGCTCTGCTGGCCCGGCTACGGCTTGAAGGCGTGCGCACAAAGGCCGACGTGGTGCTGGGCCTCGACACCAACCTGACCGCCGCCGCCTCTGAAACCGGTCTCTTCGCACTGCATGGCCGCGAGGACGAAGGTTTCGACCTGCCGGTGATCTGGGACGACCCGATGTTTCTGCCCTATGACTGGGGCTATTTCGCCTTCGTGCATGACAAGACGACCCTGCCAGAACCGCCCGCCAGCTTCGCCGAACTGGCCGCCAGCGACCTGAAGATCGTCATCCAGGACCCGCGCAGCTCGACCCCCGGGCTGGGCCTTCTGCTCTGGGTCGAGGCGGCGCACGGGCCCGGGGCCGCCGGAATCTGGGCAGGCCTCGCCGACAACCTGCTGACCGTCACCAAGGGCTGGTCAGAGGCTTATGGCCTGTTCCTCGAAGGCGAGGCCGACATGGTGCTTTCCTACACGACTTCGCCCGCCTATCACCTGATCGCCGAGGACGACGACAGCAAGGCGGCCGCCGCTTTCGCCGAGGGCCACTACTTGCAGATCGAGGTCGCGGGCATAATTGCCTCCAGCAACCAGCCAGCGCTGGCCGATGCCTTCCTCGACTTCATGTTGTCGAACGATTTTCAGGCGATCATCCCCACAAACAACTGGATGTACCCGGCACGCACCCCCGAAGGCGGGTTGCCGGCGGGGTTCGAGACGCTGATCACGCCCGAAATCGCGCTGCTTTACCCGGCGCATGAGGCCGTCGCGGCCCGCGACCGGGCGCTGGACACATGGCTCGACGCGCTCAGCCGCTAGGGCTTGCAACCGGCATCGCCGCCGCGGGGCTGGTGCTTTGCGTCGCATTCGGCACTCTCGGCGCCGTGGCGCTACGGGCCGAGGGCATGGCGCGGCTCGGTCCGGCGGACTGGGCCGCGCTGCGCTTTACCCTGTTTCAGGCGCTGCTTTCCGCGGGCTTGAGCGTTGCGCTGGCCGTACCGCTGGCGCGGGCGCTGGCGCGGCGGCAGTTTCCCGGGCGGGCCGCACTGGTCACCCTGCTCGGCGCGCCCTTCATCTTGCCGGTAATCGTCGCGGTGCTGGGCCTTCTGGCCGTCTTCGGGCGGAACGGACTGGTCAGCACGGTGCTTGGCTGGGCCGGGCTGCCACCGGTGCATATCTATGGCCTGCACGGGGTGGTGCTGGCGCATCTTTTCTTCAACCTGCCACTGGCGACGCGCCTTCTGCTGCAGGGCTGGCTGGCGATCCCGGCAGAGCATTTCCGGCTGGGCGCCTCGCTGGGCTTCTCTGCCCGCGACACTGCGCAACTGCTCGAACGTCCGATGCTGCGCGCCGCGATGCCCGGCGCCTTCCTGGTGATCTTCCTGATCTGCACCACCAGCTTTGCCGTGGCGCTGACCTTAGGCGGCGGCCCGCGCGCCACCACGGTGGAACTGGCGATCTACCAGGCCTTCCGTTTCGATTTCGATCTTGGCAAGGCCGCGTTGCTGGCAATGCTGCAATTCGCCATCGGTGGCGTGGCGGCGGCGCTGGCCTTGCGCTTTACCGTACCCGCCGCCGCCGGAGCCGGGATGGGCCACCCACAGCGTATCTGGGGAGCGGGCAGCGGCGCTTTGCGCGCGCAGGATGCAGCGGTGATCCTGCTGGCAACCCTTTTCCTGATCACACCGCTCGCCACGGTACTGCTGCGCGGCGCGCCGAACCTTCTGACGCTGCCCGTCCCGATTCTCATCGCCACCCTGCGCTCGCTGGCCGTGGCGCTCTGCTCGGCGGCGCTGACGCTGTCGCTGGCGCTGCCGCTGTCGGCTTTGATCAATGCGCTGCCCCGTCGGCAAAGTCGGCTGGTCGAGGCGCTGGCCTATCTTTCGATCGCCGCCTCTCCGCTGGTTGTCGGCACCGGGCTTTTCATCCTGCTCTTTCCCGTCACAGATCCGGTGGCCCTGGCACTACCGGTCACCGCTCTGGTCAACGCGGTGATGGCGCTACCCTTCGCCCTGCGCGCCATCGCCCCGGCCCATGCCCGCGCAGAGGCGGATTTCGGGCGTCTCGCCGACAGCCTGTCACTGACCGGTTTTGCCCGCTTGCGGCTACTGATCCTGCCCCGCCTGCGCCGCCCGCTGGGCTTTGCCGCCGGTCTGTCCGCGGCGCTGTCGATGGGTGATCTGGGTGTGGTGGCGCTCTTTGCCGACCAGAGCCACGCTACGTTGCCGCTACAGCTCTACCGCCTGATGGCCGGCTACCGGATGGATCAGGCCGCCGCCGCCGGGTTGCTGCTGCTGATCTGCAGCCTGGCGCTGTTTTGGGTTTTCGATCGAGGAGGGCGGCTCGATGCTGACGCTTGAGGGGCTGAGGATCGAGCAGGGCGGCTTTCGCCTGTCCGCGGACCTGCAGGTTGCGCCTGGCGCCCTGGTCGCGGTGATCGGGCCGTCCGGCGCCGGCAAGTCGACCCTGCTGGCGACGATTGCCGGATTTCTGGTACCGGCCTCGGGACGGGTGCTTTGGAATGGCGCGGATATCACCGAGGCAGAGCCCGGCCAGCGGTCGCTGTCGATCATCTTTCAGGACAACAACCTGCTGCCGCACCTGACCGCGGCGCAGAATATCGGGCTGGGTCTTCGCCCGTCGCTGCGGCTGAGCGATGCCGAGTCCGCCCGGGTGAGTGACAGCCTTGCCCGTGTCGGCCTGGCCGGGCTGGGCGAGCGCAAACCGGCGGCCATGTCGGGTGGCCAGCAAAGCCGGGTGGCGCTTGCCCGGGCCCTGCTGCGCGCCCGGCCCTGCATGCTGCTGGATGAGCCCTTTGCCGCGTTGGGGCCGGCGCAGAAGACCGAGATGCTGGAGCTGGTGAAACAGCTGGCCACAGATACCGGAGCGGCGGTGCTGATGGTGACGCATGACCCGCAGGACGCGCTGCGGCTGGGCGGGCAGACCATTCTAGTGGCCGATGGCGTGGCGCACCCACCGCAGGACACTGGCGGGCTCATCGCCAACCCGCCCGAAGCCTTGCGCGCCTATCTCGACTAGCCGCTCGGCAAGCCCTTGCGGGCTTTACTCGCTGGCGCAACGGTAACGAGCAAAGCCCGCGAGGGCTTGATGAGTGGCCCGCAAAAGCAAAGCGTGCCCCGGTGGGACGCGCTTTTTTAAGATCTCGTTCCGGCCGATGTTACTCCGCCGACTTCCCCTTGGCGCGCTTCTTGACCGGCGCCCAGAGCTGCTTGTTGGTCATGTACAGCAACACCGTCAGCAGCGTCAGGAGCAGCACGCCCACGAACCCGGTCTGTTTGCGCGCCATCATCTTGGGCTCGGCGGCCCACATCAGGAAGGCCGCCACGTCCTCGGCCTCGTGGTGCAGGTCGGTGGAGTGACCGTCGGCATACTCGACATCGTCGCCATAGAGCGGCGGTGCCATCGAGATCCAGCCGCCAGGGAAGGCAGTGTTCTCGTAAAGCACGGTATCGGCCTCTTCCTTTTCCTCACCGGTATAGCCGGTCTGGATCGAAGCGATGTACTCAGCACCGCCCATGCCGTTGAAGAACTGGCTGATGCCAGTGCCATACGGCCCGTGAAAACCGGCCCGCGCCTTGGCCATCATAGAAAGATCGGGCGCCCCGACCCCAGTGTTTGCCGGGAAGTTGTCGGTGGGTTTGGCGGGGCGGAAATCGCCCTCACCGTCTTCCAGTTCCGGATCCCAGATCTCGAAGTTCTGCTCGGCATAGGCCCGCACCTGCTCTGCCGACAGGCCGGGGCCGCCCTCGTCGCCAAGGGTGCGCAGCGGCACGTATTGCAAACCGTGGCAGCCCGAGCAGATCTCGGTGTAGATCTGCAGACCGCGCTGCAACTGCGCCTGGTCATAAGCACCGAACGGAAGCTCGAAGCTGAACGAGACGTCCTCGATGTGCTGCTCCCCGCCGCCGGAGGCCAGAGCACCAGAGGTACCGATGGCCAGTGCGGCAACCGCGGAAAGGGTGAGTTTCTTGATCATCATACTGTCCTCACTCACTCGGCCGGGGCCGTGTCGGACTTGGCAACTTGTGCCTTGAAGTCGTCTTCGATGGTTTCCGGCGTTGCCGTCGGTCGTTCCATCACACCCAAGAGCGGCAGGATGATCAGGAAGTAGGCGAACCAGTAACCGCAGCCAAGCAAGGCAATATTTTGAACTGTCGCGATGCTCGTTCTTGGATCGCCCAATGCATCCGGAGCAAGGGCGCCGAGCCACATCAGCACAACAAAATCGATCGCCAATACCCAGAACCAACCTTTGAACATCGGTCGGTACTTGCCGGAACGCACGGCGGAGGTATCGAACCACGGTACCAGCACCATGACGATGATCGAGCCGAACATCGCCAGCACGCCGAACAGCTTGGCCGTGACGATACCGCCGGTGACCCAGCTGGCCAGCATCACCACCCAGACATCGGCGGTAAAGGCGCGCAGGATGGCGTAGAACGGCAGGAAGTACCATTCGGGCACGATATGCTCTGGCGTCACCAGCGGGTTGGCCTCGATATAGTTGTCGGGGTGGCCCAGGTAGTTCGGCATGAAGCCGGTAATGGCAAAGAAAACCACCAGGATCAGCGCCAGCGCGAAGAGATCCTTGATCACGAAATAGGGCCAGAAGGGCAGCGTGTCCTTCTCGGCCTCGGCTTTCGAACCGCGGCGCACCTCGACCCCGGCGGGGTTGTTGTTGCCGGTGGTGTGGAAGGCCCAGATATGCACGATCACCAGCGCCGCAATGACGAAGGGCAGCAGGTAGTGCAGGCTGAAGAAGCGGTTCAGCGTGGCATTGTCCACCGCCGGTCCGCCCAACAGCCAGGTCTGGGTCGGCTCGCCCACCAGAGGGATGGCGCCAAAGAGGCCGGTGATCACCGTGGCGCCCCAGAACGACATCTGGCCCCAGGGCAGCACGTAGCCCATGAAGGCCGTAGCCATCATCAGCACGTAGATCAGCATGCCGACGATCCAGGTGATCTCGCGCGGCTCTTTGTAAGAGCCATAGTAAAGACCGCGGAAGATGTGGATATAGACCGCAAAGAAGAACAACGAGCCGCCGTTCATGTGCAGATAGCGCAGCATATGGCCGCCGCGCACGTCGCGCATGATATGCTCGATGCTGGCAAAGGCCATGTCGACATGCGGCGTGTAGTGCATTGCAAGCACGATACCGGTGACAATCTGCAGCGCCAGGCAAAAGGCCAGGACGATGCCCCAGATCCACCACCAGTTCAGGTTCTTCGGCGTCGGGATCATCAGCGTATCATAGATCAGGCCGACGACATTCAGCCGCTTGTGCAGCCACTTTTCGATCCCGCTCTTGGGTTCGTAGTGGTCGTGAGGAATTCCGGACATGTTTTTCTCCCTTATCCCAGCACGATCGTGGTTTCGTCGTCGAAACGCGCCACCGGAACCGGCAGGTTCTCTGGTGCCGGGCCTTTTCGGATGCGGCCCGACGTGTCGTAATGCGAACCGTGGCAGGGGCAGAACCAGCCGCCGAACTCTCCGGCGCCATCACCCAGCGGCACACAGCCAAGATGGGTGCAGACCCCCATCATCACCAGCCATTCGCCAGTGTTGTCACCACCTCCGAATGGTGGCAGCGAGCGGTTGTTGTCATCGCCCGGTGATCCGCTCGGCAAGTTGGCGTTGCGTGCGTCGGGGTCCGGCAGGTCGGCGCCGTCATCGGCACGGGCGGCTTCGATCTCGTCGGTGGTGCGACGGCGGATGAACACCGGCTTGCCACGCCATTTCACCGTTAGCTGGGTGCCTTCGGTGATCTCGCCGATATCAACACGGATCGAGCTGAGCGCCTGGACGTCGGCCGAGGGGTTCATCTGGTTGATCAGCGGCCAGACGGCCGCACCGGTTGCCACCGCTCCGGCACTGGCTGTCGCGAAATACAGGAAGTCGCGGCGGGTGCCTTCGTCTTCTTCAGCGTGGGACACGAGGGTCTCTCCATTCCATGGCCAGCTCGCGGCCATACCTTCTTTGGTGCCGGAATCCCGCACCTTTTGCAGGGGTTTGTTTAGAAGGCGATGTTTTCAAGGTCCAGCGGACTTTCGCACGCAGTTGGGGCGCATTGTCGCGGCTGACTGCGATTTGCGGGGAATTACCCGGTTCAGCGGGAAATGCGGCGCAAATGCCGTCGCGGTGCCCGGGTTACTGCTGCCGACCAAACGAGGCTTGAAATCGTTTGCGCAAAATCGCGACCTTAGATAGCAAAGGCGTTTCGCAAAAGAACGCGTCGACGCGCCTCGGCGGGCGGCACTGCGTTCGGATACCAAGTAACCGGTCCCGCCGTCGCGGCGATCGCGGGCATCAAATACGACATCAGCGACCGCTGGGTTATCTTTGGAGAGTACAAGGGGGCCTATTCGATGGTGAACCTCGCAGCAGTCAGAATATGGATCAAATCTTACGAGTCCGCTGCAAAGTTTTTGCTGCTGCCCTGCCCGTTTTATGTTACCTTTTTCTGGTGACAGGTTTCTTCGGTTAGCGGTTCTGTTTGTGGAATTTGAGGACGCGAAACCCGCTCATACCTTTTGACTTCAGCTCACAGAGCCTCCTATGAAAGGGAAGGATTGATCTGTCGGGACAAGAACTGTGAGGTTTTCCGAACGAAACGCTCTGGAAGCAGGGTTCACTCGGGTCTTCGAGAAAACGGTGCGTCCGGCACTGGAGGCGCTGGAGGCCGTGCGCGTTACCAAGCTGAATGCGGCGCGCAAATGGATGACCATCTGCATCGCGGGCGGTCTGGCGCTGGGCGGGCTGTTGTTTTTTGGCTTTGGGCCAAGCGGGGCCGCGTTTTTCGGCGGGCTTGTTTTTGTTATCATCGGCGGGATCGGCGCCTTTGTTGTCAGGGCTGCCCAGAGGGATGGATGGAGTGAATCGGTAGCCGGCGCGGTGATGCCCGCCATTTGCGCCCATATCGGCGATCTGCGGTATGACCAGAAGCCCGGCGGCGGGTTCCCGGTTGCACGGTTGCAACGGCTGGGGCTGTTCGGGTCCTACTCCGACGAACATCTGACCGACCGGCTGCAGGGCAGCTATCGCGACACCGGCTTTGATCTTGTCGAGGCGAAACTCACCCGCAAATCGAGCGGTTCCAACGGCAGTACCAACTCTTCGACCGTGTTCAAGGGGCTGTTGTTCGAGATTGGCGTGCCTGTGTCCGTACCCGGGCGTATCATGATCGCGCGGGAACATGGTGCCTTCGGCAATGCGCTGAGCGAGGTCTTCGGGGGGGGCAAGGGGCGCGGTATGCCAAAGCTGAGCTTCGACCATGAGACGTTCGAGCAGGTGTTCGAGGTTTATGCCGACGATCCCGAGGCCGCCCGGCGGTTCATGCCGACCGGGTTTCTCGACAGCCTGCTGGCCATCGGCGAGGCCGAAGGCGGGCACAAGGGCAGCAAGGCGATGGTGGCCGGGTTCGAGGACAACTCTTTTTACATGGCACTGTCTCGCAAGGGTGATTTCCTGGCCATGGGGTCGCTGACCACCCCGGTTGCAGACATGGAAGAGGACCTGCACGCCATTTTCGCCGATATAGAGATGGTGCATCGGATCATCGACCGGCTGCACGGGATCGACAGGGCGTGACCCGCGACCGCGCCCATTTCCTGTTGCTGAATATCGGGCACTTCCTTGATCACCTGTTCACGCTGATCTTCGCCAGCGTCGCGGCACTGGCGCTGCACCGCGAGTGGGCGCTCGGCTATTCCGAGCTTTTGGTCTATGCCACGCCCGGCTTCTTTGCCTTCGGCCTGTTCGCCCTGCCCGCCGGCTGGCTGGCCGACCGGTGGAGCCGCGACGGGATGATGGTGGTCTTTTTCGTCGGCGTAGGGGTTTGCGCGCTGATCACCTCTATGGCGCAGAGCCCGATGCAGATCGGGCTGGGCCTGTTCGTGCTGGGGGTGTTTGCGGCAATCTATCATCCGGTGGGGCTGGCGATCGTCTCGACCCGTTGGCGCAGCACCGGGATGCGGATCGCGGTGAACGGGATCTGGGGCAATCTGGGCGTGGCCGGGGCTGCTCTGATCACCGGGTTCTTCATCGACCACGGCGGCTGGCGCATGGCCTTCGTCTGGCCGGGGCTGGTGTCCATCGCTGTGGGGCTGGCCTATCTGACATTGCGCCGCCAGGGAATGCGGGCCGACAAGACTGCCCGCGCGGCAAGAGCCGCGGCGCCACCCGCACCAGTAACCGCCGACCCCTCACGCCGCAGGCTGCTGCTTCGGGTGTCGGCCATCGTCTTCGTCACCACGGCGGTCAGTTCCATGATCTATCAGTCCACCACATTCGCCCTGCCAAAGGTGTTCGACGAACGGTTGCAGGGCCTGGCCCTGCGCTTGGCCGGGGCAGAGGGCGAGGCGGCCACGCTGATCGGATTGCTGGCCTTTGCGGTTTTCGCAACGGCTTCGGTTGCGCAGCTTGTCGTAGGCCTGTCGCTCGACCGGTTCGGCGCCCGGCGGGTGTTCATGGTGGCCGCAGGCCTGCAGATCGGGTTCTTTGCCGTGATGCCGGGGCTTCGTGACGGCTGGGCGCTGGTGGTGGCGCTGGGCTTCATGCTGGGGGCATTCGGGCAGATCCCGATCACCGACTACATGATCGGCCAGATGGCCAGCGGCGCGGCAAGGGCGCGGGTCTACGCGGTGCGCTACGTGGTCAGCTTTACCGTGCTGGCGGCGACCCTGCCACTGATTGCTTTCGTGCACGGACGCTGGGGCTTCGACACGCTGTTTGCGATCCTCGCCATTGCGGCGCTGGTGATCTTCTGCGCCGTGGCGCTGCTGCCTGCCCGGCTGCCGGCGGTAGAATAGGGATATGTCGCAGACGGGTCGGAACCTGCCGCGCCACCATCTTGAAAGCGGGGCGCGGCACCGATAGGCATCAGCCCATGAGACAGTTCGACCCCGCAAAGACCGTCGTCAATTCCTGGAACGAGTGGGATCCGCTGCGCCATGTCATCGTGGGCCGGGCCGACGATTGCCACATCCCGCCCGAAGAGCCCGCGCTGGACGCCAAGGTGCCCGAAGACAGCGACATGCGAGGGACATGGGGCAAGCGCCCGCAGGAAACCATCGATCGCGCCAACGAGCTGCTCGACAATTTCGCGTCGATGCTGGCAAAGCGCGGCATCCGTGTCGACCGGCCGACATCGATCGACCACAGCCTGCCTGCCACCACGCCGGATTTCCACACCGACAGCCAGTTCGGCTGTATGCCGCCGCGCGATGTGCTGCTGACGGTGGGGTCAGAGATGCTGGAGGCGACGATGTCATATCGCTGCCGCTGGTTCGAATACCTCAACTATCGCCCTCTGTTGCAGCGGTATTTTGACGAGGACCCGGAATTTCGTCACGAATCCGCCCCGAAACCGCGCCTGACGGATGCCGACTATCACCCCGACTATCTGTCCGAGAAGATCGGGGTGGCAAAGCGGCTGAAATGGACGGCCGAGAGGTTCTTTGTCACAACAGAGCAAGAGCCACTATTCGACGCCGCCGATGTGCTGCGTTTTGGTCGCGATCTGGTGGTGCAGCACGGGTTCACCACCAACCTGAAAGGCATAGAGTGGATCCGGCGGCATTTTCCCGATCACCGGGTGCATGCGGTGAACTTTCCGGGCGATCCCTATCCGATCCATATCGACGCCACGTTCACCCCGCTGCGCCCCGGGCTGATCCTGAACAACCCCCAGCGGCGCCTGCCCGATCAACAGCGCAAGATGTTCCAGAAAAACGGCTGGGAGATCATCGACGCCGCGCAGCCCGCACATAACGCGCCGCCGGCGCTGTGCTACTCGTCGACCTGGCTGAGCATGAATGTGCTGGTGCTGGACCCCAAGACGGTTTGCGTCGAGGCGTCCGAGGTCTGGCAGGCAGAGCAGATGGACAAGCTGGGGCTGGAGGTCGTGCCAGTCGAACTGCGCGACGCCTATGCCTTTGGTGGTGGCCTGCATTGCTGTACAGCTGACGTATGCCGTGATGGCGATTGCGAGGACTATTTTCCGGTTCAGTAGCCCCTCGTCTCGCATCCCTGAAACGTGGACCTCGCAATCGCCCGCGGGTCAGGGAGAGAGACATGCAAATCTGGGTGAAGATGCTGGTGGGGGTACTGGCGGCGGGACTGCAGACCGGCCTGACACGGGGCATGACAACGGCAAACGAGCGACCCAATACGGACGGTGACGACAACCATGTCTGGACCAAAAACTGACTCTGAAGACGGTCAGAAATGCGGCTGTGCAGATCTGGTGCACCGTTTTTTCCGGGGCGGTCGATTGGCCTGCCAAAGAAACCGTAACCCCTGTGAGGGGAAGCGATTCCGGTCATCAATGATATGATCTAGGATCGGGCGAGTTCCACCAAACGAGACGGGTGCCCAACGATGACCAAAGACCTGCTAACCCGCCGCGCCCGCCTGCTTGGCCCCAACATGGCAACCTTCTACGATGATCCGGTGCATATCGTGCGCGGGCAGGGCGTGTGGTTGTGGGATGCCGACGGGCGGCGCTATCTGGATTGCTACAACAATGTGCCCCATGTGGGCCATTGCCACCCCAGGGTGGTCGAGGCGATCGCGACGCAGGCGGCGACGCTCAACACCCATACGCGTTATGTGCACGAGGGGATCGTCGACTATGCCGAGCGGCTGGTGGCGACATTTTCGGGCGGGTTGGAGACGGTCATCATGGTTTGCACCGGGTCCGAGGCCAATGACATTGCGCTTAGGATGGGACAGGCGGTGACCGGCAAGACCGGGATCATCGCCACCGACAACACCTATCACGGCAACACCCATCTGGTCAGCCAGCTTTCGACCAGGAAGCCGCCCATCGGAGGCCATGCGCCGAACGTGATCCGGGTGCCCTCGCCCGACAGCCTGCGCCCGCTGGGCGGCAGCGCCGAGGGGCAAGCCCAGGTCTTTGCCGGGCATGTGGCTGGGGCGATTGCCAGGCTGGAGGCAGAGGGTCACGGGTTCTCATCGCTGATCCTGTGCCCGTTCTTTGCCAATGAGGGTTTCCCCGATCTGGCGCCGGGCTTTCTGGACCCGGTGGCGAATGTGGTCAAAAAGGGCGGCGGGTTGCTGATTGCCGATGAGGTGCAGCCGGGGTTCGGCCGGCTGGGCGGCCATTTCTGGGGGCATCGGCGGATCGGGGTGCAGCCCGACGTGGTGACCATGGGCAAGCCGATGGGCAACGGCCACCCGGTCGCCGCCGTGGTGGCGCGATCCAACGTGACGGCGGCCTTCCGGGAGGCGTTCGGCTATTTCAACACCTTCGGCGGCAACCCGGTATCCTGTGCCGCCGCCATGGCGGTGATGGATGTTCTGGAAGAGGAGGGCCTGGTGCAGAACGCCCGCGATGTGGGCGCCTATGCGCTGGAACGGATGCGCGCGCTGCGGCATCCGCTGATCGGTGATGTGCGCGGGGCGGGGCTGTTTCTTGGCATGGAATTCGTGGGCGACGAGCTGGAACCACAGCCCGATTTCACCGCCCACGTGGTCGAGGCGATGAAGGCGCGCGGCATCCTGCTGAACCGGCTGGGGCGGCATGGCAATTGCCTGAAGATCCGCCCGCCGATGCCATTCTCTCGCGGGAATGCCGACATGCTGGTCGAAACGCTGGCCGAGGTTCTGGCGGAGATGCCTCGGTGACCCCCCGGGAAGCTCTTGCGGCCTGGGGTGGCGGTACGCTGCGGCTGATCAAGGACCGCGAGAACGCGGTCTACGAGGTGCTGCTGGCCGACGGGCGCCGCGCGGCGATGCGGCTGCACCGCGAGGGCTATCAGAGTGAGCAGGCGATCAGGTCGGAACTGTGGTGGATGCAGGCGGTCGCAGGTGCCGGGGTGGCGGTGCCCGCGCCGGTGCCCACGCTCGCCGGAGAGCTACTGTATGCGGGTTCCGGCGGGCGGGTCGCGACGGTGATATCCTGGGTCGAGGGAAAGGAACTGGGCGCGGCGGAGGACGTGCTGACCGGTGATGCGCTGCGACAGGAGGCACGGTTTCGTGCCATTGGGCGGCTGGTGGCAGAGCTGCACAACGCGACCGATGCGTTGACCTTGCCGGACTGGTTCAACCGACATGCCTGGGACGCCGAGGGGTTTTTGGGAGACAACCCGTTCTGGGGCCGGTTCTGGGAGTCGCCGGCGCTGAATCGGGCCGGGTCAGAGACGATTCAGGCCGCAAGGGCGCAGGCAAGAGAGGCGCTGGTGTCCTATTTGGCGGGAGGTGCGGATTTCGGGCTGATCCACGCGGATGTGCTGCGCGAGAATGTGTTCCTCGGACCCGGTGGACCTGTGTTGATCGACTTTGACGATTGCGGATTCGGGTTTCGCATCTACGATCTGGCCACACTGGCCTCGCAGAACGAGGGCGAGCCCAACTATGCTGGACTGATGGCCGCGGCTCTGGCGGGATACCGTGAGGAACGCGAGCTGGCCACCGAGGCCGAGCGGTTGTTGCCTATGTTCTTGATGCTGCGCCGCTTTGCTTCATGCGGCTGGATCGTGCCTCGGGCCGATCCGGAGGCCGAGGCGGTGCGGGCCTATGCGGAGCGCGCGGTACGGGCGGCGGAAAGGTTCCTGCGGACCTAGGGGTGAAGTACAACACGCTTCTTTCCGGTGCTAAATGGTCACAACGATGCCACGTGTTAGCCAAAAACCAATAACTCACACAAGGAACCGCGGTTTTAACTTCGACCTTGCCAAAACCTCCTTTCAATAACACCTTTGAGTTGAGCAAACCCGGGTGCCACCTGTCAGGGCTAGCCTGGCGACTCAATTTGGATTCCACACTTTTTCTGCGAATATCTCCGCTGCAGTCATTCCTGTTTTTCGCCTGTATGCTTTGGGGTCACTCAAAGCGCCAAGGGCGGCGGGGAGATCCTGGCCCTGCGTGAGCTGATCGAGATGCCTGATATCCGCGGCATCACCGTCACCGCTGATGCGTTACATTGCCAGCGTGAAACCTGCGAATTGATCGTGCACG
>JAAELR010000308.1 GCA_024226455.1 Paracoccaceae bacterium | reverse complement strand
TTGAAGTCCCGCTCAAAGCTTCAAAGAACCACCCCCTTACCAAAGAGCAGAAAACCTACAACACGTGGCACGCCAAGCTTCGCATCGGCGTGGAGCACGGAATTTGCCGCATGAAGAAGTTCAGGATATTTGCTGTTATTCATCGCTACAATGGCCAAGCAGATATGATTGCCAAGAATGTAGGGGCTCTGGCAAACCTGAATCTGAAGACAGCGTGATCGAATGGGTAGGGATAACCTCGGCCAAAAACAGCCCCCTTATTGTGAATCAAGTCTACTATTTGTCAAAACTGACCCATGCCAAGGTGCTATCACAATAAATTCCAACATCTTGCGCCCCTGTCCCCATGGGGACAGCCCTGCTATGATGACGCCATGCCCGCGCTCTGCCGAGACTGTCTGAAAACGTTCCCCGACCTCGCACCGCGGCGTTGCCCGGCCTGCCGTTCGCCCCGCATACTTGACCACCCGGAACTTTTCTCGCTCTGCATCGCCCACATGGATTGCGACGCCTTCTATGCCTCGGTCGAAAAGCGCGACGACCCGTCACTGGCCGACAAGCCGGTGATCATCGGCGGCGGCAGGCGCGGGGTCGTCTCCACCGCTTGCTACATCGCCCGCATCAAGGGCGTGCGCTCGGCCATGCCGATGTTCCAGGCCCTCAAGCTTTGCCCCGAAGCCGTAGTGCTGAAGGGCCGGATGGAGGTCTACACCGCCGTCTCGCGCCAGATCCGCGACCTGATGGAGGAACTGACACCAGCCATCGAACCGCTGTCGCTGGACGAGGCATTTCTCGATCTCACCGGCACCGAACGGCTGCACGGTACCCCGCCGGCGGCGATGCTGGCCCGGTTGGTCAGGCGGATGCAAGACGAGATCGGTATTACCGGCTCGATTGGTCTTTCCCACAACAAGTTCTTGGCCAAGGTCGCCAGCGATCTCGACAAGCCGCGCGGCTTTTCGGTGATAGGAAAGGCCGAAACCGCGGACTTCCTGCACGACAGACCGGTGCGGCTGATCTGGGGCATCGGCCCCGCCGCGCAGGCCAGCCTGGACAAGGCCGGCATCCGCACATTCTCCGATCTCAAGCGCTGGGACCGCGACGCGCTTTCGGCCCGGTTCGGCGCCATGGGCGAACGGCTCTGGCACCTGGCCCGCGGTCAGGACCGGCGCCGGGTGCAGCGCAACGCACCGGTGAAATCAATCTCGAATGAAACCACCTTCCTGGAAGACACCGCCAGCGCCGAAATCCTCGACGGCCATATCTGGCGGCTCAGCGAAAAGGTCGCCGACCGGGCCAAGGCCCGGAACACCGCCGGCCTTGTCGTCACGCTCAAGCTGAAACGCGCCAATCACCGGCTCCTGACCCGGCAAAGCCAGCTCACCGACCCGACCCAGATTGCCGACCGCATCTACCGCACCGCAAGAGAGCTCTTCAACATCGTCGGCGACGAAGGTCCCTACCGTCTGCTTGGCATCGGGCTCAGCCACCTGACCAGCGCCGAGGGCGCGGACCTTTCGGGCGACCTGCTCGACCCGCTGGCCGGACAGCGCGCCCGTGCCGAACGCGCCACGGACGCAATCCGCAACCGCTTCGGCAGCAAAGCCATCGTCAAGGGAAGGGCGCTCAGGTAGGGTCCTTCTTCTCTTTGTCAAGTACCTCGGGGGGGGCCGGGGGGGTGGAACCCCCACTCCGCCCGCCCGCAGCCGAAGGCGAGGACGGACTCGAAAAAGCGTGCGCGCAGCGCACTCAATTCTACATCGTCATTCCGCCGCCAGCGGCAGGTCCTGGCGACCAATCTCGGCGATCTCGGCGACCGCCCCGCGCATCAGCGCCTGAAAACCCGGGAAACTGCCGTTGGGCCGCACCAGTTTCTCGTTCATGTAGAGAGACCGGTCGATCTCTACCTGGATCACATGCTGCCCGTAGGACGGCCGACCGTAATACTGCGCCGTATAGGCGCCGGCGAAGGGCGAGTTGCGCGCCACCCGCAGCCCGGCGGCGGCAAAGGCTGCCTCGACGCGCTCGACGATCTCCTGACCCGCCGCGGCGCCAAATCTGTCGCCCAGCACGATCTCGGGATGCGGCACGCCGACGGTGCCGATGCTGTCGATGGCCTCATGCGGCATCGAATGACAGTCGATCAAAATCGCCTCGCCGAAGACGGCGCGCGTGTCGTCCAGCAGCATCTGCAGCCGGTCGTGATAGGGTTGCCAATAATCGTGCAACCGAGCCTGCGCCTGCTCCAGCGTCAGCTTACCGCAATAAATCGCCCGCCCGTTCGCCACCACCCGCGGGATCACGCCCAGCCCGGATGTGATGCGCGGATTATGCGTGCCCTTGCGGACCCCGGTGATCAGCGCCGGGTCCAGTTCCTCGCAAGACCGGTTGAGATCGATGAAGGCGCGCGGCGCGGTCGAGGCCAGAAGCGGCGCGCCATGGGCGGGGGCAGTCTCGAACAGCAGATCGACGAAGGCGTCCTCTGACGACCGAATCGTCTTCTCGTCCAGAATGCTTTGGCGCAGGAAGTTCCAGGGGTAGTCCCGCCCGCTATGGGGCGAGGCAAACACGACGCTGGTACTCTGACGGTCCGGTTCGCGAAGTGTATAGGGTGCCTTTGACATCTCCTCTCCTCTGAAGCTTAGTATAACCACATACCGGGCACGTCAAAAGCCCTTGTACAGGGCCCAGCTTGCATTTATACGCTCAACGACCGGCGCGGGCAGCCCCCGCGTCTTGTTCGTTCGGGCAGACGCTTGGGGCAACTCCATGGGCCGGGACGGGCGGTTAGCTCAGCGGTAGAGCACTACGTTGACATCGTAGGGGTCACTGGTTCGATCCCAGTACCGCCCACCATCCGCCCTGCAAGGGGCACCGAATTCAACCGGCGCAAACCCGCGCCGCGACTGCAGGAGAGAGCGCATGAAGGTTCGCAACTCGCTTCGTTCGCTGAAGAACCGTCACCGGGATTGCCGCGTCGTGCGCCGCAAGGGCCGCGTCTATGTGATCAACAAGACCCAGCGCCGGTTCAAGGCCCGCCAGGGCTAAAACCCGCCCGGCATCAGGCGAACAGCCGCCCCTTGGGGGCGGCTTTTGTCGTTTGTGTTGCCCCCCGGGTGGCCGGGGGGTGGGGGCTGGCAGCGCCGCCCCCTGCCCCGGATCAGTTTTCCACCACCGAGGCCAGCAGCAGCACGATGGTCTCCTGGGTCACGTAGCCCGTGACCGGCAGGTTGGCCGACCGCTGGAACCGCCGCAGCGCCTTGCGGGTCTCTCGGGTGAACCGCGCGTCGGCAGGGCCGGGCTCCAGCCCCAGCCGCTTCAACTGGCCCTCAATCAGCTGTCGGGTGACCAGATTCAGGTTCAGCCGGCCTTCCTCGGACTTGGCCGCTTCGACAACGTCGGGCGGGGTTTCGGGATGCGACATGGCCTGGATCCTCGCCTTGGCCTCTTCCACGAACCGGCCGTTGGGGTATTCGTTAAGGTAGCGCTGGTACGACTGGATCGTGCCCGCGATCACCGCCCGGTCCCAGGCCTGTCGCTCGGCGGCCCGCGCCTGGCGGCGCTTTTCGCGCTCGATGGCGCTCAGCCGGTCCTGCGCCTCGGTCGAATAGAGCCCGTCGGGGTAGCGCTGCAGATAGGCCAACAGCCCTTCTTCGGTGCCATGCGCGCCGGTCCGGCTCCAATAGTTGCGGTCGCGCCGTTCTTCCTCTTGCCGGCGCCGCTCTGCCTCGCGGCGCAGCTCCTCGGCGCGGATCGCAGCGGCGTGTTGCAACCGCGAGATCTGGTTGGCGTTCAGATGGCCGGTCGCGTTGACGCCTATCGAGTTTTGCCATTGGCCGACCGCCTTGCGGGTCCGGCGCCCGAACACACCGTCGGCACCGCGGGTGTCGAACCCCAGCAGCGTCAGGTGCCGCTGGATCGCCCGGCGCTGGTCGCGGCTCAGGTTCAGATTGTCTTCGGCGATGCGCGCCTGGTCCTGCGGCGTCAATGTCAGGTCCTGTACCCGTTGCCGGGCTTCCTGGGCGAATATCCCGTTTGGGTATCGTTGCAGGTACTCCTGGAACGCCTCTAGTGAACCAAAGGCCTGCGCCTGCTGCCAGAAGTTGCGGTCTGCGGTTGCCCCGAAATCGTTGCCCGGTACCGCCGCCGCAATGAACGGTGCATCGCGCGGCAGGAATCCCCCGACCCGAACGCTGTCAGGCAGGTTTGAACGTGTTTTGCGCAGAACACGGCCCGGCAACAGAACCTCGTTGGCAATGTAGCCCGAAACCGGCCCGGCCTCGCCGGTTATCACGGTGACGCCCTGTGGTACCTCCACCGCGGTGTAACCATGCCAGAATCCCGGGCCGGTATTGATGCGGTCGGGGCTTTGAACTACCACAAGAACTGTATTGCCCTGGTTGGCCTCGGCAATGTCCTTGATCTCCCCCAGCGGCAATCCAAACCGCCCGATCTGAAATCCATCCGGCTTCGCCGCATCCGTCAGCAACAACCAACTATCGCGTTGGTTGCGCACGATGTGCCCCGCCACGATGATGATCCGTTTCCCGGCACCGTCCAGGCGACGCCGCACCTGGGACATCCTGCTGGCCATCGTGTTGCTGTCCATGTTCCGGTAGGTCACCACGGTAAAGCCCGCATCCTCGAGATGCGGAACCAGACTCAACAGCGCCCGATTGGAACGAGGATCCGGGTGGTGCTGGTAAAAGCTGTTCACCACCAAAAAGGCTATGTCTTCGGCAATCGCTCTCGGAGCCATCAGAAATCCGGTAGATAGCGCTAGGATGATTGCAAACACATGTTTCATTTTCGTACCCCCTGGCTTTGCATCCGGCGGGTCAGTCGTAGACCCGCTGATCGTCAATCACCTTCCCATCATTAGGCAAGCTGCCCTGCTCGACAAGCTCTACCTCTGACCTCAGCTTCATCACCGCCACCACCGAGTCGGCATATGCAGTTGCATTCCCGGCTTCTGACTCGACCCTGACGGTCATTGCGTCCTGCTCGCCATTGCGCGTGACGACCACGCGGGCTTTGGATATCTCCGGGTGCCGCGCGACGAAGGCGGCGACCTGCTCGGGGCGCACGAACATGCCCTTGATCTTGGCGGTCTGGTCGGCGCGCCCCATCCAGCCCTTGATGCGCATATTCGTGCGTCCGCAGGGCGACTGGCCCGGTAAAACCGCCGAAAGATCCCCCGTGGCAAAGCGGATCAGTGGGTAATCGGGGTTCAGCGCGGTGACCAACACCTCGCCCACTTCTCCGTCAGCCACCGGGTCGCCGGTGCCCGGCGTGACAATCTCGACGATGACACCCTCGTCGGCGATCATGCCCTCCATGGCCGGGCTCTCATAGGCGATGCTGCCCAGTTCGGCGGTGCCGTAGCATTGCAGGCAGGCAATACCCCGGTCGGCATATTCCTGCCGAAGCGACGGGAACAGGGCGCCGCCGCCCACCGCCGCCCTGGCGATCTGCAGCGAAAGCCCCAGTTCGACGGCCTTGTCGAGAATCACTTTCAGGTAATCGGGCGTGCCGGCATAGGCGGTGATGCCGATCGCCGCGGCGGCCTGGGCCTGCATCTCTGTCTGGCCGGTGCCGGCGGGAAACACCGTGGCACCCACCGCCCGCGCGCCGCTTTCGAACATCATGCCGGCGGGCGTCATGTGATAGCTGAAACAGTTCTGCACGATGTCGCCCGCGCCGATGCCGGCGGCGTGCAAAAACCGGCCCATGCGGTACCAGTCATCCAGCAAGCGGCCCGGTTCGTAGATCGGGCCGGGCGACTGAAAGACATGACCGAAGGCGCGCGGCGCCCGTGTGGTGTAACCGCCGAAGGGTGGGCTGGCGGTCTGGGCCGCGCTCAGCTCCGACTTGCGGATCACCGGCAGCCCGGCAAGTGCGGCGCGGTCGGTCACCTGCGCCGGATCGACATCGGCAAGCGTGGCCGCCAGCGCGGGCGCACCCGCTTTGGCCTGCGCGATCAGCGCCGGCAGGTCACGCGCCAGATCGACGGCTCGCTGGTCGGCGCTGCGGGTTTCGAGATCGTCGAAATGGGCTGTCATGGTCGGATTTCCTGTGTTTTCGGCCTGTTTCGTGCTATGCCACAATGACGCAGCGACATTGTAGACAATTGTATACTGAACCGGTTTTGCGTTGAAAGCGAGCGCGGCAATTCTCTGCCGTTGACGGAAGGTGAGCAAGAACGATGAGTGACGAGGACCTGCAGGCCCGGACGGCCCTGACCCGCACGGTGATCGACGGGCGGGTCCGTTTTCAGGACGATCTGCAGATCATGGAGGTCGATTTCTCTGACCTGCATCTGGCCTGTTCGGCGGATGTGAACGCGTTTTACGACCGGATCGAGGAACGCGTGGCCGAGACTGGCGAAGACCTGTGGTTCTTTATGGTGAACTATTCGGGCAGCCGCATTGACCCGGGTGCCTGGTTCGCCTTCTCGCGCCGCGGCAAGGTGCTGAACAAGGCCCACTCCATGGGCTCGGTGCGGTTCGACGCCTCTGATGCAACCCGCCGCCAGATCGAGCGCGACGCCGGGACGGAAAAGTTCGACGCCAATCTTCTGGCCGACCGCGACAGCGCCATCGAACGCCTCAAGAGCCTGCCGTCGAAGCGCCGAAAGAAGATCGTGCACCAACCCAACTACACCCGCGAGGAAAACGAAGCGCGCGTGAGCTTTATTCCCGACGAGCAGATTTTCGAGATCGACCTGTCCGACATCCACCTGCAGCACAGCCGTGACGTGAACGACATCTACGATGTTCTCGAAGCGCAGATAGAGGCAACGGGCCAGCGCTGGTTCTTCCTGATCAACTATAACAATTGCCGCATCGACAGCTCGGCCTGGGTGCAATGGGCCAAGCGCGGCAAGGCGTTCAACATCGGCGGCTCGCTGGGCACGGTGCGCTATGAGGCCGGGTCCGAGACAGAGGCCGACATCCGCCTGCGCGCCGAGACCCAGGGCTTTCGCCCCAACATCCGCAACACCCGCGAGGAAGCGCTGCAGCGCATCGCCGAGATGAAGACAGAGACGGCGGGCTGAGCCCCGCGCACGCGGTCCGGCAGCCAAGTCAGATCACCTCCAGCACGTCACGCCCGCCCAGTTGCGGGAACGGTGCGGTGGGCAGGGTCTGATACCAGTAGGCAACAGAGGCGATATCGTCGCGCAATTGCAGATAGCGCGGCTCGGGCCCGTGAACCCAGCCCAGCGCCTGCAGCGTCACCCGCAGATCGGTGCCGAACCGGATCGGGTCGGGGATATGCCAGCGGTACATGCCAAAGCGCATCTGCGAGCGATAAAGCCCATCGGGGCGGATCACCTGCGGCAGCCCGGCATAGGGCGTGTTGAACGGCACATAACCGGCAGGCTCGCCGCCCTCCCACACGCCGGGGTCGAAATTGTAGCCGCCGCAGAAATAGTCCTCTGTCCCGGTGCCGCAGATCGTCGGCCACTCATCGCCATCGAGGTAGAATTTCACCTCGCCCTCGCCCCACCAGCCGTTGCTGTTGGAGCCCCAGGCCACGTAGGTGCCGACATACTGGCCGCAGCCCCCGACCCCGTCGAGGACGGTAAACACATCGCCCTTGCCCAGCGGGTTCACCCGCCGGAACTGTGCATGGAAATAGGCCGCGTCCTGCGGCACCTCTGTCAGGGCATAGTTGATCTGGTAATAGACGATCACCGGCTCGGCGGCGCGGCTTTCCAGCGTCACCTGCGCCCGGCTCCGAAACGGCATCTCCCAATAGCAGTTGAAGGCCCGCCCCGGATTGACGCAGACCGCCAGCGACGTGACCTGGGCGTATTCCCCCCAGCCATTGGCAAAGAAATCCCCCAAGGGGCATTCCACCGAAGCCTGCGCTTGCCCGTCCCAGTGCATGCGCAGGATCAGATCGCGCCACGGCACACCACTGGTCACGCACCAGATTTGCTGTATCGCGCCCGGGCCCTCGATATCGGCCAGAACAAGGCTTTCACCCGGTGCGATCTCGACCGACGGAGAGATCTTCCAGCCCTGCCCCAGATCGCGCCCCGGGCCAGCGCCGGTCCCCTCGGTCGCCATGCCGCCCGCGCCCCTGGCGCCGGTGAAGTTCTCCGGGCTGATCGACCGGGTCCTTGCGTCGCTGATGCGCGCCAGATTGCCAAGATTGCATCCCAGCCCCGAAAACCGCTCTGCCATGGCCGCCTCCTTCCACGCGTTTCGCCCCTGTCCGGGCGAGACCTACCTGCGACACGTCGGCCATACGCTGACCGGAGCCCGCTGCGGCGCACCTGTCGCGGCGCCCGATCAGGCCAGCCAGCGCTTGCGACGGCGATAGCTGCGTACGTCGCGGTACGATTTGCGGCCCCCGTCGGACATTCCGAGATAGAACTCTTTCACGTCCGGGTTCTCGCGCAGTTCCGCCGCCGGGCCGTCCATCACCACACGCCCCGATTCCAGGATATAGCCGTAATGCGCGAACCGCAGCGCCACGTTGGTGTTCTGCTCGGCCAAAAGGAAGGACACGTCTTCCTGCTCGTTGAGGTTCTTGACGATGCCGAAGATCTCCTCGACCAGCTGCGGCGCCAGACCCATCGAGGGTTCATCCAGCAGGATGGTCTCGGGCCTGGACATCAGCGCCCGTCCGATCGCCACCATCTGCTGTTCGCCGCCCGAGGTATAACCGGCCTGACTGCGCCTGCGCTCCTTCAGCCGTGGGAAATACTCATAGACCATGTCAAGGTCCCGGGCGACGTTGCCGCCGCCGTCGCGCCGTGTATAGGCGCCGGTCATCAGGTTTTCCTCAACCGTCAGATGTTCGAAACAATGGCGCCCCTCCATCACCTGGATGACGCCGCGCTTGACCATCGCCGCCGGGTCCAGCCCGGCCACCCGGTCACCGCAATAGCTGATGGTGCCCTTGGTGACCTCGCCGCGCTCGGAATGCAGCAGGTTGCTGATCGCCTTCAGCGTGGTGGTCTTGCCCGCGCCGTTGCCGCCCAGCAGAGCGGTGATGCCGCCCTTGGGCACGCTTAAGGAGACGCCTTTCAGCACGAGGATCACGTGGTTGTAGATCACCTCGATATTGTTGACCTCTAGCAGGGTCTCCTGCGTCTCTCCGGCGTCCAGCATCGCTTGGTCTTTCTCTACGCTTTCCCGGGGCCTGACCCGGGATCTCCTGGTCGGTCTGGGGCGCGGCGGCAACACCGCCGCGCCCGATTTCAAATGGCCCCCGGGGTCAAGCCCCGGGGTGCCGCCGCGATCAGTTGCAGCGCTCTTCGATGCTGTTCTCGGCCGCGTAGGCGGCAGAGTCTTCGGCGATCAGGCCGTTGATCAGCTCCATGTCGGCTTCCTGATATGGCGAGATGTTGTTCCACACCTTCGCAGTCGCATCCCATTGCGTGACCGAGGCCAGTCCGGGGCCGCCGTGATTTTCACACGAAACCGAGAAGGACGGGCCGAAGTTCGGCATACCGAGCGAGGTCATCAGCTCTTCGGTCATCTCCAGCGCTTCCATGCCGTCGCGCATCATTGCCGGGGTGATGTCGGCTACACCGTGGATTTCCTGCGCCTTGCGCACGGCCTCGGCCGCAAGCATCGCCGCATAAAGACCGCGGTTGTAGGGAACCGTGCCCAGCTGGTCGCCGGCACCGGCGGCCATGCCCGCATCGACGACGTATTTTTGCAGGTCGGCATAGAGCGGATAGTCCGCCCCGACATTGGTCAGCGCCATCGCCTTGTAGTTATGCGCCTTGTCGCCGGCGGGCAGCACGTCGATCTCGGCGCCCGACCACCAGATACCGATCATGTTTTCCATCGCGAACCGGATGTTGGTGGCTTCCTGAATGGCAACCTGGTTCATCACGCCCCAGCCCCACAGCAGCACATAGTCGGGCTTTTCGCGGCGGATCTGCAACCACTGGCTCTTCTGCTCCTGACCGGGATGGTCGACGGGCAGCAGGGTCAGCGAAAAGCCGTGCTTCTCGGCCAGCTCTTCCAGCGTTCGGATCGGTTCCTTGCCGTAGGCAGAGTTGTGGTAGACCAGCGCGATCTTCTTGCCGCTGATGTCACCGCCGTTGATGTCGATGATGTGGTTCACCGCCGAGGACGCACCGGTCCAGTAGTTGGCCGGATAGTTGAACACCCACTCGAACACCTTGCCGTTGGAGGCCGAGGTCCGTCCATAGCCCATCGAGTGTACCGGGATGCCGTCGGCGCTGGCCTTGGGGATCAGCTGATAGGTGATACCAGTGGACAGCGGCTGATAGACCAGCGCGCCTTCGCCCTTGGTCGCCTCGTAGCACTCGACGCCCTTTTCGGTGCTATAGCCGGTCTCGCATTCCAGGATCCGCGCCTTCACGCCGCCGATACCGCCATCGCGCTCGTTCAGCAGCGTCATATAGTCGGCATAGCCGTCGGCAAACGGGATGCCGCCGGCGGCATAGGGTCCGGTGCGGTAGGAAAGCGACGGGAACACAAGGTCCGCCATCGCAGGCGCCGCGGCCATCACGGCCCCCAACGCCAGGGTTACCAGTCTCAGTTTCATGTGAGGTCTCCTCCCTTGGTTTCTCACTTCATATCTGCCGGTCGCCCGGCATTCGCGCCTCGTGTGGACCGGCCCCTAGTATGGGAACGGCCACAGTCTCAGTTTCTCTTTCGCCAGCCGCCACAACTGCGCCAGCCCATGCGGCTCGGCGATCAGGAAGATGACGATCAGGGCTCCTACGATAATGAATTCGAAATGCGCCTCAAGGTCCGTGGCCCAGCCCATGCGCACCACCAGCACGTTTTTCAGCAAAACCGGCATCAGCACCATGAAGGCCGCGCCGGCGAAAGAGCCGAAGATCGACCCCAGTCCGCCGATGATGACCATGAACAGCACCAGAAACGACTTCTGGATGCCGAAGGCCTCTGTCACCTCGACCGCGCCAAGGTAGACGGAAAAGAACAGCGCTCCGGCAACGCCGATAAAGAACGACGACACCGCAAAGGCCGAAAGCTTGGCCGTCAGCGGGTTCACCCCGATGATCTCTGCCGCGATGTCCATGTCGCGGATCGCCATCCACTTGCGCCCCACCGAGCCGCGCGTCAGGTTGCGCGCGATCCAGGCAGCACCCACCACCATGACAAGACAGAACAGATACGCGGCCCATGGCTCTGCCGTCGGCCCGGTTACCTCATAGCCGAACACCCCCCGCGTCGGCGCGTTGATCTGGCCCGAGGCCGAATAGTTGTAGGCCCATTCCCACTTGTTGAACAGCCAGACCAGAAAGAACTGCGCCGCCAGGGTCGCCACGGCTAGGTAGAACCCCTTGATCCGCAGACTGGGCAGGCCGAACAGCACGCCGACCGCCGCCGTCACCGCACCCGCCAGGATCACCGAAAAGAAGATGTTGATCGGCGGCAGCGCATAACGCACCCACTCGCCCTCGGAGCCCATCAGCCAGATGTCCATCCCGGTCATGAACTTGTAGCAGGCATAGGCGCCCACGGCCATGAACCCGGCGGTTCCCAGCGACACCTGCCCGCAATATCCCGTCAGAATGTTCAGCCCGATGGCGGCGATAGTGTAGATCAGCAGCGGCAGAAAGATCGCATTGGCCCAGTAGTCGTTGATGACGAAGGGTATGATCCCGAACGCCACCGCCAGCACGGCGTAATAGCGATACCGGTCGAAGGCGATCGGAAAGGTCTGCGCGTCCTGCGCATAGGACGTCTTGAAGTCGCCGGCTTCACGGTAGAACATCTAGTACTCCATTCTCATGGCGGTTGCCGCGAGGCCAGCGGCGCAAAGCAGAGCCACCACGCCGACGTCCCCCGACCAAGATATCAGACAGAGCGCACCTACCAGCCCCGATAGCCCTGCGACCAAGAAACCCAAGTATCGCAGACCTTTCTGGGTGGGCGTCTGAACGTGCGGCGATATCAGCAGACCAATTGTGGAAAAAAGCGGGATTGCGGCACAAAAAAGCAACCCGGCTTCTCCTAGGTCACGCATGACGTTTTCACTCGGTTGATTGATACGTCCAACGCCGACACCTAAAAAAAACATCAAAAACAGACCCAGTGCGGGCAACAAAGTCAATGCTGCAATCACATGGAACCCGGTCTTGGTCGACATACTCACGCCTCGAACTCCCTCGCCTCTCCAGGCCAGTCATCCCCTTGCGGGTCCACCAGGCAGAACCGGTGCCCGGTCGGCGCCTCCATCACGATCCAGCGCTTGACGCGCGCCACTTCCCTGGCGCCCAGCGCCACCAGCCGTTCGCATTCCGCGTCCCGGTCGTCAGTCTCGATATCCAGATGCACCCGGGGGTCGTGATCGACCGCCTGCAACAGCACCTTCGGATAGCCCTGATGATCATTCAGACTGGCGTATTTCCCGTCCTCGTCGACCTCGCCCTCGACCCCCAGCATCGCCGACCAATACTCGACCGCCGACCCCAGATCGTCGGTCTGGCAATCGATGCACAGCACCCCTATGCGCGATTTGTGCGGCATCAGGCCCCGTCCTCTGCGTTGCTGCCGGACTGCGCAATGGCCCGCTTGGGCGCCTCGGAATAACCGGTGTGCTCGCTGTGCCGGACCAGCCGCAGATAGGCGAAGATGCCCACGGCGGCACCGCAAAAGGCCAGGATCGCCGCCACCGTCATCTGCCCGGTGTCCGACACGTCCGAGGTCAGCGCGATATAGCCAAAGGCCCAGAACCCGGCCCAGGCGACGACGTTCAGAATTGCGAACAGCTTTGCCATGCGGTCACACCCTCTCGATGATCTTTTCGCCGAACAGACCCTGTGGCCGGAACACCAAAAACACCAGCGCCAGCACATATGCGAACCAGTTCTCGGTGGCGCCGCCCACCAGCGGGCCGATGGAGAACTCAAAAAGCTTCTCGCCCACGCCGATGATCAGCCCGCCGACGATGGCCCCGGGGATAGAGGTGAAACCACCCAGCATCAGCACCGGCAACGCCTTCAGCGCGATCAGGCTAAGCGAGAACTGCACCCCCGACTTGGCGCCCCACATGATGCCCGCGACCAGCGCCACGAAACCCGCCAGCGACCAGACCAGAACCCAGATGAAGTTCAGCGAGATGCCGACGCTCAGCGCCGCCTGATGATCGTCGGCCACCGCCCGCAGGGCGCGGCCCTGCTTGGTGTACTGGCTGAACGCCACCAGCCCGATCACCAGTATTGCGGCGATCACCGTGGCTACCAGATCAAGCCGGTCGAGGAAGAAGCCATAGAAGTTCTCGTTGCCGAAGCCGAGCCACTGGGTGTTCTCCTCAATCCAGAAACTGCCACCCTGCGGCAATCCCACCTCCAGCTTCTTGATGTCGCTGCCCCACATCAGGTCACCGAAACCTTCAAGGAAATAGGCCAGCCCGATGGTCGCCATGAAAAGGATGATCGGCTCCTGATTGACCAGGTGCCGCAGCACGAAATGATTCACCACCCAGGCGAAGCCGACCATGACCACCATGGTCAGCACGATCGCCAGCACCGCTGGCACGTGCCAGCCGAAATGATGCACTTCGGTGCCGAAGATGGCGTTGATCAGATGCGCGAACGGCACCTGCCCGTTCATGATTCCGACCAGCGTCAGCGCCGCGAAAAGCGCCATCACGCCCTGGGCATAGTTGAAGATGCCGCTGGCCTTGAAGATCAGCACAAAGCCCAGGGCGACGAGGCTGTACAGCACCCCCGCCATCAGCCCGTTGAGCGTAACCTCCACCGCATAAAGAAGCTGCTCAGGCATCCGCCGTCTCCATTTTCGGGCCTTTGACGAGGCATACGCAAGTCCGACGCAAATCCGACAGCAATCCGACCCCCGGTTTCGCCCCATCGGGACGGTGGGCGGGGCGATCCGCGCGCAGCGCGGGAGCGTCCGACCGGCGGCCCAACTCAATCATGCGATACCCCCAGATAGGCGTCGATCACATCCTGATTGCCACGCACCTCGTCGGGCGTGCCGTCACCGATCTTACGCCCGTAATCCATCACCACCACACGGTCGGAAAGGTCCATCACCACGCCCATATCATGCTCGATCAGCGCAATAGTCGTCCCGAATTCGTCATTCACATCAAGGATAAAGCGGCTCATGTCCTCTTTTTCCTCGACATTCATCCCCGCCATCGGCTCGTCCAGCAGCAGCAGCATCGGCTCGGCGGCCAGCGCCCTCGCCAGTTCCACCCGCTTCTTCAGCCCATAGGGCAGCCGCCCCACCGGCGTCTTGCGGATCGCCTGGATCTCCAGAAAATCGATGATCTTCTCGACCTTCTCGCGATTCTCCGTCTCTTCCCTCTCGGCCGCACCCCGCCACAAAGCCTGGCTCGCCAGCCCCGCCTTCATATGCGTCAACCGCCCGGTCATCACGTTGTCCAGCACCGTCATGCCCTCAAAGAGCGCGATGTTCTGAAAGGTCCGCGCAATGCCCTGCCGGGCCACCTGATAGGGCTTCATCGACGGTCGCGGCTTGCCGCGAAACCAGACCTCGCCCTCTTGCGGGCGGTAAAAGCCGCTGATCACGTTCAGCATCGACGACTTGCCAGCCCCGTTCGGCCCGATGATAGCCCGTATCTCGCCCTCGCGGATATCGAACGAGATATCCTTGATCGCCACCACGCCGCCAAAGCGCAGCGTGATGCTCTTCATCTCCATCAGCAACCCGCCGATGGTGCGTCCATCCTCAGTGACGTAGCTTTCCACGTTATCCTTCAATACTTTACCTCTTCACGGGATGGTGGGCGGGGCGACGTGCGCCAACACGAGCGTCTTGCCGCAGGCAAGCCCGTCCACCCTCCCGCCGTCATTCCGCCGCCATCTTGCGGGCCACGTCCATCACCGCCACATCGCAGATCTTCAGCGTCGCGGTGATCTGGCCCTTGCGGCCGTCCTCGTAGGTAACCTCGGTCTCGGTATAGATCTCGCCCGACCTGTCATAAAGCGCGCCCACCAGGTCGGCGAACTTGTCGGCAACCACCACGCGCTTGACCTTGCGGGTCCGGGTCATCTCGCCGTCATCGGCGTCCAGCTCCTTGTGCAGGATCAGGAACCGGTGGATCTGACAGCCCGACAGCATCTCGTCATTGGCCACCGAACGGTTCACTTCCTCGATATGTTCCTGGATCGTGCGATAGACCTGCGGATGCTGCGCCAGTTCCTGATAGCTGGCATAGGCGATGTTGTTGCGCTCGGCCCAGCTGCCCACCGCAGTCAGGTCGATATTGATGAAGGCCGTGCACATGTCGCGGCCAGCCCCGAACACCACGGCCTCCAGCACATTGGGATAGAATTTCAGCTTGTTCTCGACGTATTTGGGCGCAAACAGCGAGCCGTCGGCCATCTTGCCCACATCCTTGGCCCGGTCGATGATCCGCAGATGGCCGCTGGTCTCTTCGATAAAACCCGCGTCGCCCGTTGCCACCCAGCCCTCGGCATCCTTGGTCGAGGCCGTGCTTTCGGGGTTCTTGTAGTACTCCACGAAAGTCCCCGGCGAGCGGTAAAGCACCTCGCCATTGTCGGCGATCCGCAGCTCGACCCCAGGCGCCGGCACTCCCACCGTGTCCGACCGCACCTCGCCGTCGGGCTGAATGGTGATGAAAACGCTGGCCTCGGTCTGGCCATAGAGCTGTTTCAGGTTGATCCCCAGAGAGCGGTAGAAATCGAAGATTTCCGGCCCGATCGCCTCGCCCGCGGTATAGCCCACACGCACCCGGGAAAAGCCGAGCGTGTTCTTCAGTGGTCCGTAGACGCAGACATCGCCCAGCCAGTATTTGAACCGATCCAGCGCGCTCACCGGCTTGCCGTCCAGCAGCGCGGGGCCGACCTTGCGGGCATGCGCCATGAAGTAGTCGAACATCCGCTTCTTGAACCTGCCGGCATCCTCCATCCGGATCATCACGTTGGTCAGCTGAGCCTCGAACACCCGCGGCGGGGCAAAGTAGTAGGTCGGCCCGATCTCGCGCAGATCGGTCATCATCGTCTCGGCGCTTTCGGGGCAGTTGACGCAGAACCCGGTCCAGTAGGCCTGGCCGATCGAGAAGATGAAATCGCCCACCCAGGCCATGGGCAGATAGGCCAGCACCTCGTCGCCCGCACCCAGATTGTCGAACTCGGCCGACGATCTGGCGGTCTCGATGATGTTGCGGTTCGACAGAACCACGCCTTTGGGCTTGCCGGTGGTTCCGGAGGTATAAAGCATCACGCAGGTCGAGTCGTAGTCCAGCTCGGCGATGCGCGCGTTCAACTCGTCATCAAAGCGCTGGTGGCTGGCGCGGCCCTCGGCCTCGATGTCGCCCAATGCGTTCAGATGCGAGTGGTCGTATTTTCGCATGCCGCGCTTGTCGTTATAGATCACGTGCTCGATGTGGTGGATCTCGTCCTGCACCTCGATCACCTTGTCGACCTGCTCCTGATCGCCGCAGATCACGAACCGGGCGCCACAGTGGTCCAGCACATAGGCCATCTCTTCGGCCACCGCGTCCTGATAGAGCGGCACCGGCACCGCGCCGACCATCTGCGCGGCCACCATGGCCATGTAATGCGCCGGCCGGTTGCGGCCGATGATGGCGACGTGATCGCCACGCTCTGCACCAAGGTTCAAAAGCCCCAGCGCGGTGGCGCGAACCTCTTCGGCAACCTCGATCCAGGTCCAGCTCTGCCAGATCCCGAATTCCTTTTCACGATAGGCGATGCTGGCGCCGAACTTGTGCGCGTTGCGCGCCAATAGCGCGGGAATCGAGGCGAGGTCAGCCGCATTGCTGGTGGTATCCGGCACGTCTTCCTCCCTGATGGCTGGCCCTGCCATGGATCTAGCAAGAAATCCTCATCGTAATAGAGCCGTTTGTTGCCCACACGTCAACCTGTTATTTGAACGCACGTTCAGTTAACGCTACCAGTATCGGGTTGGGGTGCGCGGGTATCCGGGCTGGCCGGGCCGGGCGTCTTTGCCGGGCTGCGGCCATGGGTTCGATCACACCAGGATTCTGCACAATCGTCAGCGGCCTTTCAAGCGGCTTCGCCCCGGTGCTGCCGCGACTGCCCGTCCGCCTTGCGGCGGGTGCCATTGTCGGGCTCACCGCCGCGACGGCGCTACCCCGGCTGAAAGGCGTGCTGCAAATACACCGACGCGCACGGCTGAACCGGCAACGGATTGTCCAGCGGCAATCCTGCCCTGCCTCATTCGGCCCGCACCACCGCCTCGGCCAGCACCTGCAATCCGATCACCAGATCGGCCTCTTTGGTGTCCTCGGCGAAATCGTGGCTGATGCCGCCGACCGAGGGCACGAACAGCATCGCCGACAGCAGCACCCGGGCCACATAGCCCGCGTCGTGCACCGCACCCGACGGCATGCTCTGCCACCGCCCCGGCGCCACCGCCTCGGCAGCACCGGTCAGCGCCTCTTGCAACCGCTCGTCCATCGCCACCGGTACCAGATCCGGCTGGGTGCCGATCTCCAGCCCCAGCCCGCGCGCCCGGGCCACCTGTTGCGCCGTCTCGCGTATGATCGCCCCCATCGCGTCCAGCCGTATCGCGTCGGCGTCGCGCCATTGCATCGAGAATACCACCCGCCCGGGCACGATACTGCCCGCGTTGGGCGAAACCTCGACCCGCCCCATGGTCCAGACCGTGCGCCTGGTTGCCACCTCTGCCAACCGCTCGTTCAGCTGGGCGGCAAAATCCACCATGCCCTGCACAGCATCGCGCCGCACCTCCATGGCCGTGGTGCCCGCATGGTTCTGCTGCCCGGTCAGGGTGATTTCCAGCTCACGCAGCCCGACGATGGCGGTCACTACCCCGATGCTTTGCCCCGCCCGGTCAAGCCACGGCCCCTGCTCGATATGCGGCTCGATGAAGCCGGTGAACCGCCCCGGTTCCACCGGAGCCCCCGCCAGATGCGCCACCGCGCCGCGCGCCTCGGCCAGGGTGATCCCGCCATCGTCGCGCGCCCTGTCGGCCTCTGCCAGCGGCACCGCGCCGGTCCAGATGCCGCTGCCCACCGTGGCGCCGAACCGTCCCTCCTCGTCTTGGAAAGACACCACCGACAGCGCCGGCCCGTCGGCCTCCTGCGCCGCCCGCGCCACCTCGAGCGCCGCGATCACGCCGAACGCACCGTCAAGCCAACCGCCCTGCGGCTGGCTGTCAGAATGAGACCCCAGCAGCAATCCGCGCGCCCCGGCCAACCCGAACAAATTGCCCACCGCATCGAACCGCGGCGCCAGCCCCGCCGCCGCCATGCGCCCCGCCAGCCATTCCCGCGCGGCGACATCCGCGGCCGAAAAGGCCGGTCGCACCACACCCTTGCCCACTCCCGCCGCGCCGAACCGGCGTAGGGCGTGCAGATCGGTCAGAAACCTGTCGGACTGGATCGGCAGCATGGGTCAACCTCTTTACGGTTGTAGCTTGACGACGAATACCAGATCACAAGGGGCGAAGCACCGCCAGAAGGGAAACGGCAATTGGGCGAGATCACACTGGTCCGGCACGGTCAGGCCAATTCAGCCTCGCAGGACGAGGACGGCTATGACTGGCTCTCCGATCTGGGCCGTCAGCAGGCCGCTTGGCTTGGCGAGCACCTGCGCGCCCACGAACCCGCATTCGACCGGGTGCATTGCGGCACCCTGCGCCGCCACCGCCAGACGGCAAAGGCGATGGGCGATGTGGGCCCGCCGCCGGCCGAGGATGCCCGCCTGAACGAGCTGGACTATTTCAACCTCGCCCGCGCCCTGCAGGACCGCCACGGCGTGCCGATGCCGGGCCCAGACGATTTCGCCGCCCATGTGCCGCAGGTCATGGAGGCCTGGCACCGCGCCGAGATCATGGGCAACGAGAGCTTCGCCGCCTTCGAGGCCCGCGTCACCGAGGTGCTGAACGAGGCGGCGGAACCCGGGGTGCGGGTGCTTTGCGTCACCTCCGGAGGCGTGATCGGCATGGTGTTGCGCAGCCTGCTGAACCTCGATCCCCGACGCATGGCGCATGTGCTGCTTCCGATCCGCAACAGCTCTGTCCACCGGGTGCGGGTGATGCCGCAAGGCACCATCCTGTCGGGTTTCAACGCCACCCCGCATCTGGACAGCCCCGACCGGGAATTCGCCCGCACGTTTTTCTAGCCGCTGCGGCGGTTTCCCGCCACGGGGGCACGCTCAACCGCCGAATATCATCTCGCGGTGATATCGCAGGTATTCAGGGTGCGGCCGGTGCCGGGTCGTTTGCGGCAAATGCAACCGGCGGTCAGGTGACAGCAGTCTGTCTGCAACCTCCCCCGGCACCTTGTTGTGGCTGACAAGAAGGGAAAGATCCTCGGAGACGGCGATCAGCCCCCGATCGAACATCCAATGCAGGGTGCCCGACAATGCCAACCCGTTGCGAACCGTGTCCGGCCCGCCATGGGCGACCGGGCGGATATGCGCGGCCTCGACCTCGGGACGACCTCCACCATTTCGCAACATCAACCCAGAGAACGCGCATCTTCCCCCATAGGCAGCCTTTACCTGGCGCGCGAAAGACGCATCCCGGTACTTTCGCATCATCAGAACATCGGGTCGGTCTTCGGCCAGAGGCTCAGGCCCGAACGGCGCCTGGGATTCGGCGAAACCCGGAAACCCGACCTCTTCCGTGTGGTCGGACCGGGGCAGCGCATCGGGACCGTCAATCTCTGCCAACCCGGCATTCACGATTGCCGCGAATTCCGCTTCGGTCAACCGCCGAACCGCCGAGACATTGGCCCCACCCGAGGCCGGCCTGCCATCCGCCCCGCGCAGGGATTTCTCGAAGGCCAGACCATCGGGTCCGGCGCGCGGAACCACGTATTCAAAGCTCCATTCACTACTGCGATCCAGCGTGGCGTAGTAATGACCCTCCATTTCGGGGTCGGGAAGAACATCAACTACCTTTTGCACACCGACATAGCCGAATGCCCCGCCCTTGGAGCGACTTTCATAGAGCAGCACCCAATCATCGATGGTCTGGCGTACAACGCCCAGATAACGCTTCGGAAAGTGATAGGCCTCACCGGGCCGATCCTTGTAGATCGAAACCGGGTTCTGAATGAAGACCGCCTTGACCATGAAAACTCACACTCTCCCTAGGGCGACCCTAGCCCCGCCTGGCAACTGCGTCATCCTTTTTTGGCTCATCGCATTGCCGATCTTCCCGCCTTGCCATAGCCATGGCGGCAACCGCTTTAAAGGAACGCCCGCATGACACATCTCTGGGTCCGCGCCGAACAGCGCCCGCATGAAGAGCGCGTCGGCCTGACGCCGGAAGGTGCCGCCGCGCTGCTGGCCAAGGGCATCCGGGTTACCGTCGAGCAAAGCTCTGTCCGCGCCATCCCGCTGGACGGGTACCGCGAGGCCGGCTGCGAGATTGCGCCCGAGAACAGCTGGCCCGAGGCGCCCGCCGACGCCATCGTCTTCGGGCTGAAGGAACTGCCCGAGGACGGCACGCCGCTGGCGCACCGCCACATCATGTTCGGCCACGCCTACAAGGGCCAGCCCGCCGGGCAGGAACTGCTGCGGCGCTTCGGGGCCGGGGGCGGCGCGCTTTACGATCTGGAATATCTGGTCGACGAGACCGGCCGCCGCGTCGCCGCCTTTGGCTATTGGGCCGGGTTCGCCGGTGCCGCCATGGCGCTGAAATGCTGGGTGGCGCAGCGGCAGGGCGGCATTGCCGGGCCAGTCAGCGTCTATCCGAACCAGGATGCGCTGAAGGCGGACTTGACCGCCGGGCTGGACGCCACCGGCGCGTCCCGGCCCGGCGCCATCGTCATCGGCGCGCTTGGCCGCGTCGGCACCGGCGCCAGCGACCTTTGCCAGGCGATGGGCGTCGCGGTCACCAAATGGGACATGGCCGAGACCGCCCATGGCGGCCCTTTCCCTCAGGTGCTGCAGCACGATATCTTCCTCAACTGCATCCTCGCACAGCCCGGTTGCCCGGTCTTAGTGCCGGCCTCGGCCAGAACCGACCCGAGGCAACTGACGGTGATCGGCGACATCGCCTGCGACCCGACTTCCGAGTTTTCGGCCGTCAAGGTCTATACCCAGGTCACGACCTGGGACCAGCCCGCCCTGCGGGTGCATGACGACCCGCCGCTCGACGTCACCGCCATCGACAACCTGCCCTCTTTGCTGCCGGTCGAGAGCTCGCGAGACTATGGCGCGCAGCTGCTGCCGTCGCTGCTGACGCTCGGCGAGCTGCAGACCGGCGTCTGGGGCCGCGCAAGGCTGGAATTCGACAAGCACAGCGCCGGACTCTCTCTGATCTCATCCGGCTGAAGACATCCCCGCCAGAGTCCAAAATCTCTGGCGCAACGCAAAGGACCGAAAACATGACCATCCACTGGTGCGGCACCGGCCTCTCGGCCATTCCCGGGCTTCGTAAACTGATCGAGGCGGGTCATGACGTCACCGTCTGGAACCGCACTGTCCAGAAAGCGCAGGCGGCGGTGGGCGACCTGACCGACCGGATAGAGCCGTTTGACATCGACGCGCTCGGGGCGCGGCTGGAGGCGGGCGACGCCGTCATCTCGATGCTGCCCGGCGACTGGCATGTGCCGCTGGCGGAACTGGCAATCTCGAAGAGGGCGCATTTCGTCAGCTCCAGCTATATCGCGCCCGAGATGCGGGCGCTGGACGACGCGGCGCGGGAGCCGGGTGTCTGCCTGGTCAACGAGGTCGGGCTGGATCCGGGCATCGACCATGTCATGGCCCATTGGCTGGTGGCCGATTACCGCGCCAGCGCCGCCTTTGACGCGGGCAACGCCCTGTCGTTCAAGTCCTATTGCGGCGGCGTGCCGAAGATCTCCAACGCTTTTCGCTACAAATTCTCGTGGTCGCCGCTGGGTGTGCTGAAAGCGCTGCGCTCGCCGTCGCGTTCGATCCGCGACTACTCGGAACTCAACGTCGCCCGGCCTTGGGATGCGATCACCAGCTACACCGCGCCGCTGCCGCAGGCAGAGGCGTTCGAGGTCTACCCGAACCGCGATTCGCTGCCCTTCATGGCCGACTACGATTTCGATCCGGCCTGGCCGGTGCGCGAGTTCGTGCGCGGCACGCTGCGGCTGAATGGCTGGAAGGACGCCTGGGCGCCGGTCTTCACCGAGATAGAGACGCTGCAGGGCGCGGCGGGCGAGGCCCGGCTGCAAGAGATGTCAGACCAGTTCTGGGCCGAAAACGCCTATGATCAGGGCGAACCCGACCGGGTGATCCTGTGCGTGGCGTTGAAGGCCGAGAAGGACGGTTCCCCGGTCTATCACAAGACCTACGTGATGGACGCCTGGGGCGACGCCCGTGGCACGGCGATGGCGCGGCTGGTGTCGGTACCGGTTGCACTGGCGGTCGAGGCGGTGCTGAACCGTGAGATCCAGGTGGGCGTCACCGCCGCACCGTCCGACCCGAAACTGGTGGCGCGCTGGATGGACACGGTCGGCACGCTCGGCCAGCATCTGCAGATCGTCGATCACCACAGCTGAAGAACAAATGCTCATCGGCCCCTTTCGGGCCCTCCTCGCGGGTGCGTGGCGAGGAGGGCCCGAAAGGGGCCGATGAGCAGCTCGTACCGCAGATCCTACAGGAAATCCTCCTCGACATCGGTCACGTCGATGCCGAGCTTTTCCAGCCCGTTCTCCAGGTAATCCGACAACAGCGGCACGCCCAGCAGGTAATTCTGCGTCGGCGTGGTCGCCTCTTCGCGCGCAGTCTGCACTGCCTCGTCCCATTCCTCGGCCTCGAAGGTCTCGCGCCCGATCCACATGATCGCCACCAGTTCTGCCTTTTCATCTTCGGGCAGGCGCCGGATGAAGGCGCGCAGCTCCGCCTCTGTCGCGTCGCCGCGCCGCGCCTCCAGGATCGAGTCGGAATCCGCCGTATCGCCCGGCCGGTCCCAGGTACCGACCTTGGCATCGACCTCGCGGGCCCGGATGATGACATGAGCCACCCGCCTCGGAGATATTTGCATCATTGTTTTTCCTGTCCTCACGTCCCGTCGCATTGTCGGCCAGTCTTCACGGCAATGTAAACCCGCGCATTGACCTGAATCATTCCGGTCCGGACGGCGATCTCCTCTGACCGTGGCAACCGCCGCGCGCAATATTCTTGCTTCGGGCAGCGAGTTCGCACATATTCTGTTTCAGGAATATCACCTCGGGAGGACATATCATGGCGCTCACACGCCGCCGCTTCGTCGCCACCGCCGCCGCCGCGACGGCGCTTGCCCCGATGCGGGTCTGGTCCGCCGTCACGCTGACCATGGGCAACATGCAGATCGACACGCTGTACGATGGCTACCTGTCGGTGCCCGGTTCTTTCGCACTCGGCGATATCCCCGTCGCCGACGCCGCGCCAATCCTGGAAAGATACGGGCTCGGCACCGACCGCATCGACCGGCCCTGCAACGTCACGCTGTTGCGCGACGGCGCCAACACGGTGCTGTTCGACGTCGGCTCGGGCCCTGACTTCGTACCCACCGCCGGCACCATGCTGGACGCGCTCGACGCTCTGGGTGTCGTGCCCGAGGATATCACCCACGTGGTCTTCACCCATGCCCACCTGGACCATATCGGCGGTATACTCGACGATTTCGACGACCCGATGTTCTATAACGCCAGCCACATGATTGGGCGCACAGAGTTCGACTATTGGAACAACCCCGACACCGTGAACACCATCGCCACCTCGCGCACCACCATGGCCGCCGGCGCCAAGCGCCGGCTCGATATCCTGGGCGACAGCGTCACCACCTTTGGCAACGGCGATGAGATCCTACCCGGCGTCGCTGCCGTGGTCACCCCTGGCCACACGCCGGGGCATATGTCGTTCGAACTGCGCCGCGGTTCCACCAGCGCGCTGATCACCGGCGACGCCGTGGTCAACCACCACCTTGCTTTCGAGCACCCCGCCTGGCCCGCCGGCGCCGACCAGGACCAGCAAACCGGTATCCGGTCACGCCTGCGCCTGCTCGACCGGCTCGCCACCGAACAGATAACCACTGTCGGCTTCCACCTACCGCAAGGTGGTATTGGTCGCACCGAAAAGAGCGGCGACGGCTATCGTTTCGTGGCATACGAGGCCTGAGGCGCCGGTACCGGCGACAGCGGCACCCGCAACAAAGGAGATCGACAGATGGCTACCACCACCCCGGTCTGTGATTTCGGCTGGAAAGCCCGGGATTTCGAGCTGCCCGCCACCAATGGGCGCAGCTACAGTCTGGCAGATATCGCCGGCCCCGGGGGCACGCTAATCACGTTCATCTGCAATCACTGTCCTTACGTGAAATCGGTCCTCGACCGCATCGTGCGCGATGCCTCGAACCTGCAGGAACTGGGCATCGGGGTGGCCGCGATCTCGTCAAACGACGCCGAGCACTACCCCGAGGACGATTTCGCCAACATGCGCCGCGTCGCCAAGGCCAACCTGTTCTCGTTCCCCTATCTCCATGACGAGACCCAGGCCGTCGCGCGCGCCTTTGGCGCCGCCTGCACACCGGATTTCTTCGGCTTCGACGCGGGCGGAGGGCTGCAATACCGCGGCCGCCTCGATGCCTCGGGCCGCGACCCGGCCCCGCCGGGTGCGCGCCGCGATCTCTACGAGGCGATGAAACAGGTGGCCGAAACCGGCCAGGGCCCGACCAGCCAGATCCCCTCGATGGGCTGCTCGATCAAGTGGAAAACTGCATGAGCGGTATCATCTTCGACCTCGACGGCACCTTGATCGACAGCGCGCCGGATATCCACGCCGGCATCACCGCGGCGCTGCGCCAAGAGAACCTGCCGGTCACCACTTTCGAGCAGACCCGCAGCTTTATCGGCAGGGGCGTTCCGGCGCTGATATCCCAGGTCTTCGCCGCCAAGGGCATTGCCGAGGAACCCGATCTGGTGGCGCGGCTGACGGCGAGATTTCATAAGATCTACCAAACCGCCGTCAACCTCACGCTGCTCTACCCAGGCGCCGAGGCCTGCCTGCGCGCCCTGCATGCCGACGGCTTCCAGCTTGGGCTCTGCACCAACAAGCCGGAAAAACCGACCCTCGCCGTGCTCGACCATTTCGGCATCAAAGAGCTGTTTTCCGGCTTCGCCTACGGCGACGGCCCCTACCCGTGCAAGCCCGACCCGGCCCCGGTGCGTCATGTCACCGAGATGTTGCATGCGCGCCATTTCCTCTATGTGGGCGACAGCGAAACCGACGCGACGACGGCGCAGAACTCGGGCCTGCCCATAGCGCTCTATACCGAGGGCTACCGCAAAGCCCCGGTCGATCAGCTCTATCATGACGCCAGCTTCAGCCATTTCGACCAGTTGCGCGCCATCATCGACCGCCTGGTTCCGCTGCCCGAATAGCTCTGGCGCTTGACAGGGGTGCTCGGCATCTTCACAGGGCGATTTGGAGAAAGCGCCTAACGCTTTGTTATTTCGAACTTATTGGGAAAATGGCCCCCTCCGGGGCAGTCGTTGAAAACAAACAATTAGTCGCCTTTCTCTGAATCGCCCTGGCCTCTTCACACTTTGTTCGTGTATTGCTGCCTGTTGGCTTACCGTGTGCGTAATACCAACCCGCCCAATCATTGACCGTTGGTTGCCCACTTTCGCGTTGCGATTGATTTGATGCGCCCGGTTTCAACGGTCAGGCGGTTCCAGGCATCGCAACAGGCATCAACGATCGCCTCCCAGGTTTCGAACACCCGGTTCGAGAGGTAGGTTTGTCGCAGGAATTGCCAGATATTCTCTGTCGGGTTCAGTTCCGGCGAATAGGGTGGCAGGAACAGGATCGAGAGGTTTTCCGGGATTTTCAGTGCACCGGACTTGTGCCAGCCTGCACCGTCCATGATGACAACGCCGTGGGCCTTGGTGGCGATTGACTGGCTGATCTCCTCAAGATGCTTTTGCATCCACTGCCCGGCAGGCGATTGCGCAGCAATCTGCCGAGAGGGGCCTCGGCGTTGGCGCGCGGCATCACCAAGGCGGCACCTTTGTCGTGGGCAGGACATACCGCACCAAAGATATAGGCGTTCTCATAACGCTGGTCGGCCGCCTGGCGCGGGCGCGTGCCTTTTGTAGCCCACTGGTAAACATGGCCGTTCTTCTGGCCCACGCGGGCTTCATCTTGGAACCATATCTCGACCGGCGTATTCGGAGGGACGTCTTTCAGGCTTTTCTCACGCATTTGTGGGAATTTTTTTAAGGCCTCAATCGTTTCAGGGTCTTGCTTGGGATGTTGAGGTCGCGCGCTGACGTGGGAAAACCCCAGTGAGTGCAGCAATTTCCCTATCGAGTTCACATGGTACTCCACATCAAAACGAGCCTTGATGAACGCGGCCAGGTC
>JAAELR010000307.1 GCA_024226455.1 Paracoccaceae bacterium | reverse complement strand
CCGCCGCGAACTTGGGCGTGGCCCCTCCCCAGGTGCAGGCCTGGTACAAGGCCGCCCGCGCCGCCGGCGCAGACATCCCCAGTTTCAACCCGGTGCGCGGCCCGGCCCGCACCACTATCAGGCTGGATGACAAATTGCTGGCGGGGCTCGGAGCCGAGGCCGCCTCGCGCGGCACCACCGCCCTCGACCTCGCCCGGACCCTCCTGAGCACGATCTGCACCGAGAATCTCTTTGACGCGGTGCTGGACGATGACTGAAGGGGACACTGAGTGTGTTTTTGCACCGCCACCCGCCTGATGAACAGGGCCCTGCCGATCGGAACAAGGGGTTGAAACATGGCTGACACCGCACGCCCTCACGAATATGTCGGCCTGACGCGTCTGGCCAAGCTCCTTGACTGCAGCACATCGACTGTCGAAGACTACACGAAACGGGGCATACTGCCGTTACCGGTGAAGATCGGCACACTACGGCGGTGGAGATGGTCGGACGTGCAAGCCAGGATCGACAATTCAAACCGGGTCATTCCGCACCTGCCGCCGGCTAACGATGACGCGCACGACCCAATTCTGGCGGCCAGCCGGGGAACCCGGTAGTGAGCGCCGACATCCGGCTTGAACGATTTGTCCAGCGCAAGCAGTCGCGGGGCCGCGATTTCTTCTACTTTCGATTTGCCAGGCGCGGCCACCCGGAATTCCGCCGCCCCTTACCGCACCCGTTCGACGAAAGCTACCGCACCGCCTACGATGCCGCTTGGTCTGAGTGTTTCGGTGTCCATCCTGGCCACCTGATCAACCCCAAGGGCTGGGCGGCACTGGTGCAGAGCCACCGCGACAGCGCCAAATTCCGCGCTCTTTCGGCCAACAGCAAGAACCTGCGCAATCTGGCCATGGATCTCGCACTGGAACGCTGGGGCGAATTTCTGCCGTCCCTGATACGTCCGGTGCATGTGCAGGCGGTTTATGACAGCCTTTCCGATCGGCCGGCCACGGCCAACCGACGGCTGGATGATCTCAGTGCTGTCTTCGCTTGGGGTGCGGTGCGCGGCTTCTGCGACGTCAATCCGTGCCGCAAGATCGAGCGTGTAAAAGGCGTCGGCAGCTACGAACCATGGCCGCAATGGGCGTTGGAACGTTTGTTCGCGGATGGCCAGCCACACCTGACCCGTGTCGCGCTGGTCGCCATCTACAGTGGCCAGCGGCGCGGTGACGTATTGGCCCGCTTCACCGCCAGCAATATCCGCAATGGCGTCTGGTATCCACGTCAAGGCAAGACCGGAGCCGAAGTGCCGGTGCCGCTGCATCCGGTGCTACTGGCAATCGCGCAGAACCACAGCGATCTGATGAAGTCGCGCGGGCGCATCGATCCCGACGCACCAATTCTAGAAAACAGCCGAAATCGGCCATGGACGGGAAACGGCTTCAATGCGTCGTGGAAAAAGGAAATGGTCCGTCTGAAACTGCACACCCATGAGCCCAGGCTGGTGTTTCATGGATTCCGCGCGACCCAAGCAACGATCATCGCGTCCGCCGTCGCCCAAAGCCCCGAGCTGTTCGGCTCGATCGAGCGCGTCAAGGCAATGCTCGGACACCTGTCCGCGTCGATGTCCGAACACTATGCTCGCCGCGCTCAATCGGAAATCTGGAACGCGGAATCAGTGTTGCTGATGCCGCAATTTGGCGACCTTGTTGGGAACCAATAGAGGATTGTTGGGAAACATTTTCCGCCAATCCCTCTAAGTCATTGATTTTGGTGGGTGATGACGGGCTCGAACCGCCGACATCTTCGGTGTAAACGAAGCGCTCTACCAACTGAGCTAATCACCCGCCGGACCGCCATATAGCGTGCCTCGGCGGGTGGGATCAAGGGGGGCAGCGGCACACCCGGCACCTCGCGCCATTCCCCCGCAGCCGAATTCATGCAACTCTAAAAAAATCTCAAACGCGGCCAAGAATGCCCTATCGGCCAGCGTCAGACCTATACGACCCGCGAAACAGAACCGGAGACCAGCGATGCCCCGATACCTCCTCGCCCTTCTGGCCGTCCTGATGCCGACCACCGCCAGCGCGCTCAGCTGCATTCCGCCCGACCCAGTGGGACTCTTTCAGCAGGCCTACCAGGCCGCCGAGCCCTATATGGTGGTCTACGGCTCTTTCGACGGCACCAGAATGGACGCCCTGCGTCCCGGCTATCCCGGCGGCTACAATGAGAACGCGCTGCCGCATCAGGATATCAGCGGGCTCGTGTTCACCGGCAAAGCCCTGACCCGCAGGGGTTTCACCCACAGATTTCGCAAACCGGTCACGCTGCGGCTCAGTTGTATCGGCCCCTGGTGCACCGGCCTGCCCGGCGGCGAAAACATGCTGGCCTTTCTCGAGGTTCTGCCGGGCGGCTTTCTGCTCGACATCAACGCCTGCGGCGGCATGGCCGTGTCCGGGGTGGACCAGGCCGGGTTGCGGCGCGTCGTGACCTGCCACCAGGGCGGACCCTGCGTCGAGACACCGTTCGACTAGCGGCCCGGAGGGCAAGTAGGCGGCCCGGATCGACCGACCTACCCGGGAGGAGCGGCCAGCCTTTGCGCCACCGCGCCAGCCCTGCCCCCCTGGTTTCCGGCCCGATCCGTCGCCGATCCGGCCACTTGCGTCTTTTCCGGCCTCCTGAAACAATCTGTGTCAAACAACATCGAGTTTGGCATGCGCGCTTTCAAAGCGCTGGTTGCAATGAGCTTTCTGCCGATATGCAGCGTTTCGACCGAACCGATGACCATGCTGCACAGCGATGAGTTGCGACAAGAGATTTTCGGCATCCATCTGTTCGGCCACGAAATGCGCTCTGGGATGCTGTTTGACGAATGCATCGAACCCTCGGGCGAGACCGTCTATCGCACACGGCAAGACGAGACCGCTCAGCCCTACTATTCCGAACCGGGACAACTGGAGATCACCGAACTGGCACAGGCGTGTTTTTCCTACCCGCCCAAGGGCGATCCCGGCCCTGCATGTTTCCGGGTGTTCCGCTATGGCGACGGCTTTCTTTTTGAATCGATAGGCTCTATCGACCGCTTTGTAGCCAGTAGTGTGCTGCGCGGCATAGAACGCTTTCCGGAACCCGGCGCCTTTCTCAGCTGAAATGCGCCGCCACGCGGCGCCTGTGGGGGCGGTCGCGGTGCTCGAACAGATAGATCCCCTGCCAGGTTCCCAGCAATGGCTTGCCATCGGCCACCGGGATCGACAGCGAAACCGGCAGCAGCGCCGCCCGGATATGGGCGGGCATGTCGTCGGGGCCCTCCAACACGTGGGTCAGATAGCGCATCGAGGGGTGGTCGGCGGGCGGCACCAGGCGGGCAAGAAACGCCTTGAGATCGCGCTGCACATCGCTATCGGCGTTCTCCTGCACCAGCAGCGAGCAGGAACTGTGCCGCACGAACAGCGTCAGCAGCCCGTCGCCCTGCCCGGCCAGCCAGTCGGTGACGGCGCCGGAGAACTCGTAGAGGCCGGGGCCCGAAGTGGTCAGTTCAAAACTGGTTTGCATGGCATTTGCCCGGTGCGGCACTGGCATCCCTGAGCCCCGGAAGGTCAGCCAAAAACCGCCTCGCCCATCTGGTCGATCACCTGTTTGGCCTTGGCCACAGAGGCCTCGGTGGCAGCGTCGGCAGAGCCATAGGTATCGGCCCGGATCATCTGGTGGGTTTTCATCTCGCCACCGATCTCTTTTTCTATCCGCGCGCAGATGCGATAGCCGCCGGGCTCTGACACCGGTTCGGCAAAGATCCGAAAGCCTTCATGGGACACCGGCTCTGCCTCGGGCGCCGAACCACCGCCGCCGAACAGACGTGAAAGAAGAGACATGGGCTGGCTCCGAAAGGGTTGCAGGTTGTCTGGTGCAGAAGACCCTAAGCCGACGGTCAAGGTCAAGCCCGGCATATGACCTGCATTGGGTTGTGCTACCCGGTCGGTTGCCCGGATCCCGCCCGCCGCCGCCTGTGACACAAGAAGGCGGGTGACTCCAGAAATCACCACCGCCTTTGCCCAGCCCATTGCCGCCGGCGGACGGCGGTCGGGGGCCGGATCTGTCGGGTTCACTGGAGTTGTCTCGATGTCGGCTTATGTGGCTGGATGGCGGGCCCGCCGTGGAAGCGGTGTTGCCGAACGGGGATCTGCCCCGTAACAGGCCGGTCTTTGGCTGTCTCGGCGGCCCGTCGACGGTTTCGCTGTTCCATCCTACGGGCCGAAGTACCACAAGGCAACGTCGCCAGCGGTTCTACCCGATACCGGTAAACGGGGCGTTGCGCATGCGTACGGGGCCCGGGCAGACGCGCATCCGCCGGGTGTGCTATTGGCACGACCCCCAGAGCTGCGCCTCGATCTGCCAGCAAACGCCGCGCGCCTGCTTGGCATCCGATACGGCCCAGAGCCCCAGCGTGGCCCGCCCCGGATCGCATTCAATGCGCGCCTGTTCCGTATCGCCGCGCATCACCGCCACACCGCCGGTCTCGGCGTTTTGCTCGACCATCTTGTCGAAGGATTGGAACACCTCATAGGCATGACCTGAGTTGGTAAAGGTCGTATGCTCCCAGATATTGCGCCCGATGCCGGGCCAGGGCTGATGCGCCACCGTCGCCACGGGTTCGGTCAGCGTCAATTCCGGGACCCGGCCGGGCTTGCCGTAGCTATAGCGGATGTTGTCGCCGACTATACAGACATCGAGCTGGCGCGCCCCGCCTTTCATCGGGCAGGACAGCACGGTCTGCGCGCCCGGCGGACAGGCCGCGGCCACAGGGCCGGTCAGCAGAAGCGGCGCGAGGCAGAGGAGGGCAGCGTTGTGTAAGGTCATGTAATCGGTCCAGGAAATAATGCGGTTTCAGCGGGGTTCAGGGCGAAGCCTAGGATGCGGGCCGCCCTAATTCAAGCGCGGCAGGCTGAACCCCGTCCCGAAGCGAAGAGCCGTGCATCGACGGGCCGCGGCGCGGCGAGCCGACGGGTATTCGGAAGTGCTTTATCTCGCCAATTCCGAAAAAGCCTGGAACGAAGCGCCCGGCCTCACCAAATCGCCGGGCCATGGGGGCGGCCCGGCGATGCGCGGCGGCCTACGGCCTTTGTTCCGCGCGTCGGCAATACCACGCCGTAGCTATCGGAAGTAATTGTTGCAGCCACCCATCCTACAGGTGTTGCGGTTGCTCAATTTGGATGAATGAGCAGCCGGCGAGAACAACGCCCGCTAGAAAAAGGATAATCCCGGCAAAGATGCAGACGTATGTCGCTGAATGAAACTTCCAAGCGGGACCGAAGCTGTCATTGCCGTATTGTAGTTGCATCAAATACGCAAAAAGGAAAGAGATTGGTCCAAGCAAGGCGCCTAGCGCAAAACAAAACATTGAGTAGACGAGTCTATCGTCTCCGTCTTTTGCATTGCCAATGAACGTGAGGATGGAAATCGTCGCGACGCCATTCAAAAGCATCATAGGTTTGATGCCCTCGTGTGCGAACTTCATGCCTTCTTGCCAATGGAACTGCTGGCTATTTTCCAAGACCGTCCCTTACCGAAAAAAAACGTTTCTATTGATCCAAGAAACTCCGCAGCTTCCTCGACCGCGAGGGATGCTTGAGTTTCCGCAAAGCCTTGGCCTCGATCTGCCGGATGCGTTCGCGGGTGACGCTGAACTGCTGGCCCACCTCTTCCAGCGTGTGGTCGGTGTTCATGCCGATGCCGAAACGCATGCGCAGCACGCGTTCCTCGCGGGGCGTCAGCGATGCCAGAACCCGCGTCGTGGTTTCTTTCAGGTTCTCCTGAATCGCCGAATCCAGCGGCAGCACGGCGTTCTTGTCCTCGATAAAATCGCCGAGCTGGCTGTCTTCCTCGTCGCCAATCGGTGTCTCCAGAGAAATCGGCTCCTTGGCGATCTTCATCACCTTGCGGACCTTTTCCAACGGCATCTGCAGCTTTTCGGCCAGTTCTTCCGGCGTCGGTTCGCGGCCGATCTCGTGCAGCATCTGGCGTCCGGTGCGCACCAGCTTGTTGATCGTCTCGATCATGTGCACCGGGATGCGGATGGTACGGGCCTGATCGGCAATCGAGCGGGTTATCGCCTGGCGGATCCACCATGTGGCGTAGGTGCTGAACTTGTAGCCCCGGCGATACTCGAACTTGTCCACCGCCTTCATCAGGCCGATATTGCCTTCCTGAATGAGATCAAGGAATTGCAGGCCACGGTTGGTGTATTTCTTGGCAATCGAGATCACCAGCCGCAGGTTCGCCTCGACCATTTCCTTCTTGGCTTGGCGGGCCTCTTTCTCACCCTTCTGGACCTGCTGCACGATGCGGCGAAACTCGGGGATATCGACGCCGACATATTGCCCGACCTGAGCCATCTCGGCGCGCAGTTCCTCGACCTTGCCGGTAGAGCGTTCGATGAAGGCCTGCCAGCCGCGCCCGGCCTTTTCGGCCATCCGGTCGAGCCAGGTCGGGTCAAGCTCGTAGCCTTTGTACTCGTCGATGAACTCACGCCGGTTGATCCGCGCCTGGTCGGCGAGCTTCACCATGTTCGAATCGATCGACATGATGCGGCGGTTGATGCCGTATAGCTGGTCGATCAGCGCCTCGATGCGGTTGTTGTGCAGATGCAGTTCGTTGACCAACTCGACGATCTCGGACCGCAGATGCTGGTATTCCGCCTCGGCGCCGGCGCTGAAACTGTCATCCTCGTTCAGCGTCGCCGACATGCGCAGGTCTTGCATTTCTGCAAGGCGAGCATAGTCGTCCGCGATCCGGTCGAGGATTTCCAGCACACGCGGTTTCAGCGCGGCCTCCATCGCGGCCAGCGACATGTTGGCCTGATCGTCCTCGTCATCGTCGTCATCGGTTTGAATCGGGTTGCCGTCGGCGTCCAGTTCCTGGGTTTCTTCTTTCTTGGCGGGCGCAGCCTCGACATTGACGGTCGCGGCGACGGTTTCCTGCGTGTCGTCGCCATCCTCGTCCATCGAGCGGCCGAATGTGGTTTCCAGGTCGATCACGTCGCGCAGCAGGATGTCTTCGCTCAGAAGTTCATCGCGCCAGATGGTGATCGCCTGAAAGGTCAGCGGGCTTTCGCAGAGCCCGGCGATCATGGTGTTGCGGCCAGCCTCGATGCGCTTGGCGATGGCGATCTCGCCCTCGCGAGAGAGCAGTTCCACCGAACCCATCTCGCGCAGGTACATGCGTACCGGATCGTCGGTGCGGTCGAGCTTTTCGGTCTCGGTGGCGGAAACAGCCACCTCGCGGCTGGCCGAGGCCGTCACCACCTCGGTCGAGCCTTTCTGTTCTTCTTCCTCGGCCTCTTCGTCCTCGATGATGTTGATGCCCATTTCGGAAAGCATCGACATCACGTCTTCGATCTGTTCAGAGTTCACCTGATCGGGCGGCAGAACAGTGTTGAGCTGGTCGTAGGTGATGTAGCCCTTGTCGCGCGCCTCGGCGATCATCTTCTTGACCGCAGTCTGGCTCATGTCGATCATCACGTCGGCTTCGGCATTTTCCTGCTTGCGATCTTCGGTGTCCTTGGCGGCCATGAGGCACTCCTTGCTGGGGCAAAGGTGATTCGGTTCTCCGAATCAAGTAGCGCGAGTCAGTGATTCGCACACCCGTTTACCTGCTTTTCTTAAGCTCTTCCTTACCAATCCGCACCAAATGCAACGCTAATGCCGCCTACGGGGCTTGGCGAATTCGATCTCCTTAAGCAGCGCCACGAAGGCGCTGCGCTCGTCGCGGTTCAACTTTGCCCCGCTCGGAGCGGTCTCATACTCGGTCTTATCCTCGGTCGCCCCGTGCTCGGCGCGGTTGCGGGCCTCTGCCGCCTGCCCCAGACGCCAGGTCAGCCCCTCGTCGGCCAGATCGGCGATATCCTGCATCGCTTCGCTGACCTCGCGTGCAGCGCCCCGCTTGGCCTCAAGCTTGGCAAGCTCCTCGGCGACGCAGAGCATGGCGCCTTCGGTGTCGGTGGTGTTGCGGACGGCCGGTATGACGCGGATGTGGCTTTGGCCCAGCAGCTTTTCAAGGGGCGCGGCGCCGGTTTCTGCCTCGACCCTGCCGCGCATCTCTGGCGGCGGCACCTCGACGTGGCGCAGCAGGGACTGGCGGATGGCGCGGTGATCCGGCGCACTGCAGTCTAGCTCTTCCAACTCGTGTTCGAAACTTTCCACCAGCCCGGGATGGGTCAGCAGCACCGCAAGAATCACCGCCTCGCGCAATTGGTCCTCCATTTCGCCAGAGGTCGCCGCCAACACCGATTGCCGGGCGCCAGGCGTCGCGCCCTGCGGCGCGTCGCGCCACGGCTTGCGGGGGCCGCGCTGTGCGGGGCGGTTGGAGAACAGCTCCCAGCGCAGCCGCTTGATATCCTCGGCGTAGTGGTTGCGCAGGCCGGGATCGGCAATCTTGCGGATCGCCTCGCGCAAGCTCTTGTCGAGCGCGGCCTTGCGTTCGGGGCTGTCATACACCTTGCCCTCAGTTTCACGCCGCCAGAGCAGTTGCACCAGTGGCTGGGCGGTGTCGAGCAGTTGCTGCATGGCGCCGGCGCCGCCGGTGCGGATCACGTCGTCGGGGTCCTGCCCGGACGGCATGATGCAAAAGCGCAAGGACTTGCCGGCCTCCAGCAGTGGCAGGGCAAGGTCGATCAGCCGCATCGCGGCGCGCAGGCCCGCAGTATCGCCGTCCAGCGCGATGATCGGCTCGGGCGCGATGCGCCACATCAGCTGCAGCTGGTCCTCGGTGATCGCGGTGCCTAGCGGCGCCACGGCGGCGCCAAATCCAGCCTCACCAAGCGCGATCACGTCCATGTAGCCTTCTGCCACGATCAGCGGCGCGCCCTTGCCGGCAGCCTCGCGCGCGGCGCGCATGTTGAAAAGGTTGCGGCCCTTGTCGAAGAGTTCGGTTTCCGGCGAGTTGAGGTATTTGGCCCGCGCGTTCGGGTCCATGGCACGGCCACCCAGCGCAATGGCACGACCGCGCGCATCGCGGATTGGAAAGATGATGCGGCCACGAAACCGGTCGTAGGGCGCGCCGCCATCGCGCTGAAAGTGCGTATCGGAGCTATCCGGCTTGGCGGCGAGTCCGGCATCGATCACCAATTGGGCCTCGACGGATTTGCCGGTGAGATGGCCGAACACGCCCTGCCGCTGATCGGGGGCAAAGCCGATTTCCCAGCGATCCTGCGCCGCCTCGGAAAGCCCGCGCCGGGCCAGGTAGTCGCGGGCATCCGCGGCGGCGGCGGTTTTCAGCTGCAGCCGGTAGAACTGCACCGCCTGCTCCATGGTATTGGCAAGTTCGCTGCGCCGGTCGGCCTTTTCCTGTGCCCCCGGATCGCGGGCGGGCATCTGGATGCCGGTCTCGCGGGAAAGGATCTCGACCGCCTCGATGAAGCTGACATTTTCCGTCTCACGCACGAAAGAGATAGCGTCGCCCTTGGCGTGGCAGCCGAAGCAGTAGTAATAGCCCTTGCGATCATCCACATGAAATGAGGCGGTTTTTTCCTGGTGGAACGGGCAAGGCGCCCACATGTCGCCCTTGCCTTGATTGGACTTCCTTGCATCCCACATGACCTTGCGCCCGACCACCTGGGCCAGTGAGGTGCGGGTGCGAAGCTCGTCAAGGAAACCCGGGGGCAGACTCATGCACCGAATATCGGCGTTGGCTGGCCCGGTGTCCAGTGGTCGCAGCCGCCCCGGTCAGAGCCCGTGGCAGATGCTGGCGGAGACCCGGTCAAGCCGGTATTTCACCGCCCTACCGGGGATCTCGGCAAGATCGATGGCACCACCGCACTCGTCGGTGTCGCCGATCCAGAGATTGCGCGTCTCGAAGGTCAGCGATTTCCCGGTGTAGCGGGTCATGACAAAACCGCCACCATCGCATTCGACACCGCAGCGGGCGCGGCGCCCATCGTCCCAGCAAAACAGGAACTGATCGAAAACCCGGTGGCCATGGCCGCTGCGGCGCACATGGCCCTGATTGGCTGTGTAGACCCGCATGCGGGCCACGTCATGGCCGTACTGATCATGCTCGACGATCATGGTGATCCAGTCGACCACTTGGTTGGGGTGTTTCGCTAGATGAGCATCGGTATAGTCGCGGTGATAGCAGCCCGGCGGCGGGCCGTCGGCCAGCGCCGCGCCACCGGCGAGAGCTGTCACGACCGCGGCAATTATCGTTTTCTTCACTATCGATCCTCCTGTCATTTTGCGCCAGGACTCACATGGCGCTGGCTTGGGCGCGCTGATCCCTGGTCAGAACATCCGGATCAACGATGGGCAGGCCTGCGGCATCGAAAAAGGGCGAGCCGCGCGGCGCCAGTCCCAGCCGGGTGGCGATGTGGCGGCGCATGACCGCCAGGCCGGCGCGCATGAAGCCAAAGTCGGGCGGCGGCTGGCTGCCGGGCGGCGCGTGCTTGCTGTGAATGCTGCAGATCATCGGTCCCATGGCGTCGCGCGTGCCCGGCTCGGGGAACGCCAGCAGCGGCAGGCCAACAAAGCCGAATTTCGGGTTCTTCATGATGTTGCCCATCGGCGTGCCGCAACAGCTCGCAAACCAGCGCAACAGTCCATTGGGCGACAGCCGCAGGCAGCGCAGATGTTCGGTGCCGGTCAGGAATTCCAGCCGGCCGGGAACGGTCTGGAAGATCGCGGTGCCGCCATTGTCGTCAAGCGCCTCGGCAGCGCCGATATGGCGGGCAAAGGAGCGGCAATCGCGACAATGGCAGCGCACCAAGCTGCCGTGACCCGGCCAATGTCCCTGCAGCCGCGCCGTGACCTTGCCGCAGCGGCAGGACAGTTTCAGATCTGCGCCCATGGGGTCAGTCCTTTCTGATGCTGCGGGGGGTGGCCGACGCCCCGGTCCCGCCCTCGGCAGCATATTGCTTTATATCACGCCAATCCAGTCGCCGCATCCCGTACCCCGCCCAACGCTCACCGGGCCAGTCAAGCAGCAACGGCGCGCGAATTCAACGCCTTGGCGCGCCGTGCCGATCTGCCGGAGGGATCAGGGCAATTCATCCAGCATTAGCCGCAGGAATTCGATCCGGGATTCAAGCCCGCCCTCATGCTGGATCAGTTCAATATCGAACTCGCCCTGCATCACGCCCAGGATATCGAGGACCATTTTCCGGCGATCGAACTCCGAACCCGCATGGTTGGCGAGCGAGGCCAGATAGGACTGGTAGCGGGTGAGCGACAAGGTACGCACCCTCAGGTCGGTTTGCACCGCGGCGGGGATACGGGCAAGAACGTCCTGCAGCAGCGGCCGGTGATCGGGGTTCAGGCAGGGTGTCGGCCCGCTCTCGACGCAATCGGGCAGGGCCAATGCTTCGGTCGCGGTTTTGCGGGTATGCTGGCCGATGCCCGACGGGACGGGATAGTCGCCCGCGCCGGCAACCCGCTCGACCTCGGCGATGCCGTCCTGCTCTGCCGCGATGGACACCCGCAGCGCGGCGGCGGTGAAATGGCCAAGTCCGGGCAGTACCTGCCCCCAGCTTTCCTTGCCGATGGCGTCGTTGAGCGCGGCGACGGCGTCCTCATTCGCCTTGATCTGGTGAGAGAGCGCCTCTGCCGTGATATGGCCGTGACCCGCACGCACTATCCCCAGCGCGTGGGCCGCCTTTGCCGACCGTACCTCCTGAAGCTGGCGCTCGAGGGCTTCGATCTGCTCGGTCAGGCCCTTTGCCGTCACATAGCCCAGATGCGGCAGGTTGATGGCGTAGGTGCCGTCGGCAATCGCCGTCTCGGTGGCATCGATTTTCTCTACTTCAGCGTTGACACAGGCCTCGGCACCGTTGCGCGACACCCATCCGATACCGGGAAAGGAGATCTGCCAATCACCGGCATCGACAGCGGCCTGGAGCGCGGCAATGCCTTCGATGTCCCCTGCGATCAATTCCTCGAGCGAGTTGCGCGACACCCATCCCAGACCGGGCACCGAGAACTGCGCCTCGCCGCGTGACACAGAGGTTTCTTCGGCGGCAATGGCCTTGTCGGTGACAGCGCGGTGGTTGTCAAAGGTGGCGACCGTGCCCCAGCCCATATGCGGCACCAGCGCCTGATCGCTGCCCATCGCCGTCAGCGGGCCGACCGATGACACGCCCAGATCGGCGAAGGCGCGCCGCCGGGTCTGTTCGATAGCGAGGTCCGAAATGTTGATCTGCAGCGCCTTTGCAATGCTCTCGTGCCAGGCTTTTCTGGCAGCGAGGTTCTGCTGATACAGATCACTCTGGCGCGCGACCTCATCCCTTGCCGCCTCGCAGAGCGCGATCTTGTTGCGAAAAGGCGCGATGATTTTCTCGGCCGTTATCGGTTGCGCCGGTGTGACAGGCGCAATCCACGCAGCCAGGACGGCTGCGGCAACGATGATCTTGCGCATGGCTCTTCCCCCTATTCTGATAGGGGTAAAGCCTGCATGAATTGAGCCGGGCTGGCCATGACCCAAGTCAAATGCGGCGGCTCAGAGCCCCTTGGCGCGATAGCTGGTGGCAACGCGATCGATGGCCACCAGATAGGAAGCGGTGCGCAGGTCAGAGACGTCGTCGCGGCTGTTCCAGACCTCGGAACAGGCCTGATAGGCGACGCGCATCGTGTCGTCGAGGCCAGAGCGCACCAGTTCCAGTTCGTCGGCGCCGCGCAGGTAGCGGCCCTTGAAATCGGGGCTCATCGACCAGGCGTCGCCCAGATGCTCGTCTAGCTTTCTCAGCTCGTCCACGATCAACTGGTGGCGCGCCTCTTCCTGACGCCGGCCCATGCGCCCGAATCGGATGTGTGAGATGTTCTTGACCCACTCGAAATAGCTGACCGTCACGCCGCCCGCGTTGGCATACATGTCGGGGATGATCACCGTGCCCTTCTTGCGCAGGATCTCGTCGGCGCCCGCAGTCACCGGGCCGTTGGCCGCCTCGATGATCAGCGGCGCCTTGATGCGATCAGCATTTTCCAGGTTGATCACGGCCTCCATCGCGGCCGGTATCAGGATATCGCATTCCTCTTCCAGCGCCTTGGCGCCCTCTCGGATGTAGCGCGGTCCGGGGAACATGTTGACCCCGCCGCTGCGCATCACGTGGTTCTTGACCGCCTCGACATCGATGCCGGCGGGGTCCAGCAGCGCCCCGTCACGCTCGATGATACCGACGACCTTGGCGCCATCTTCTTCGGTCAGGAACTTGGCGGCATGATAGCCGACGTTGCCCAGCCCCTGCACGATGACGCGTTTGCCGTCGAGCTTGCCCGACAGTCCGGCCTTCTTGACATCCTGGGGGTGGCGAAAGAACTCTCGCAAGCCGTATTGCACTCCGCGTCCAGTGGCCTCGACCCGACCGGATATGCCGCCCGCATGCGGCGGTTTGCCGGTGACGCAGGCGCGGGCGTTGATGTCAGTAGTGTGCATCCGTGCGTATTGGTCGGCAATCCAGGCCATCTCGCGCTCGCCGGTACCCATGTCGGGGGCGGGCACGTTCTGGCTGGGGTGGATCAGGTCGCGCTTGGCCAGTTCATAGGCGAAGCGGCGGGTGATCATCTCCAGCTCGAACTCCTCATATTGCCGCGGGTCAAGGCAGAGCCCACCCTTGGAGCCGCCGAACGGCGCCTCTACAAGGGCGCATTTATAGGTCATCAGTGCCGCCAGCGCCTCTACCTCGTCCTGGTTGACGCCCAGCGCATAGCGGATGCCACCCTTGACGGGTTCCATATGTTCCGAATGCACCGAACGGTAACCGGTGAAGGTCTGGATCTGACCGCGCAGCCGCACACCGAAGCGAACCGTGTAGGTGGCGTTGCAGACCCGGATCTTTTCCTCCAACCCCGGCGGCAGGTCCATCAGCGCCACGGCGCGGTTGAACATAAGGTCAACGGATTCCCGAAAACTCGGCTCTCTCGCGGGTATCTGGTTCATGAAACTCCTGCCTTTTATGTCATCTGGGTCGAATCGAACGGCATGCGCACGTCAACGCAACGCTACGACGTATCGCAATCTAAGGCATCAACTGTTTCTGACAGACTAATCGCGGAGAACCGGCTTGGGGCGGCCCAGCACAAACCCAGCAATCGCGCAATACACCCGGCGGACAGGAAACATTTGGCCAGGTCGATGGCGGACCGTTTCCAATACGGAACCGCCAACACGATAAAACTGCCAATTCCGCCTGAATTTCCCACCACTGCCCGAATTTCGCCGCAAATCTTGTCGAGAGCGCTGTTTGCTACAGGTGCGACCTGCCCGCCGCACCGTGCGTCAAGGAGCAAGACCAATGAAACGGCCCCGAATAACTGCCAGAACCGATCCCGCCACGACGCCGAGGTCCACCAAACAAGACCGGGCGGCGTTGCCGCACCGGCTGAGTGGTTTCGCCCGCGACGAAGATGGTGCAATGATCATCTTCGGGATCATGATGTTCGGTGTGATGCTGGCCATAGGCGGGCTGGCTTTCGACCTGATGCGATTCGAGGCACATCGCGAGAGGCTACAGTCGACACTGGACCGCGCCGTGCTGGCCGCAGCGTCGCTGGGCCAAAGCCTGGAACCCGGTGAGGTGGTCATAGACTATTTCGCCAAGGCCGGCATGTCGGAATACATTGACGAAGACGACATCATCGTCACCGAGGGGATCAATTCCCGCCGGGTCGAGGCCACGGCGAATATCAACGTGCCAATGCATCACGGCGGATTCTGGATCTTCGGTGATGGTGACGGCGAGTTTTCGACCCTGGCCGCCGAGGCCACAAGCACCGCAGAGGAATCTATCGGCAACGTGGAGATTTCGCTGGTTCTGGACGTGTCGGGCTCGATGAACAGCTACACCCGTCTCAGTAATCTCAAGAACGCCGCCAAGGATTTTATCGATACGGTCTATGACGCCGCCGAGGAAGACGCTGTATCGACTTCGATTATCCCTTACGCCACGCAGGTGAATGCCGGCGCGACCCTGCTGTCGCACTGGACCCGCGACGATAGCCACGAACACTCGCATTGCGTCAACTTCTCGACGTCGGATTTCAACAGCGCTGCCCTGCCCACCACGCAAACGCTGGAACAGACCGTGGATTTCGATCCCTGGACCGACGAGCGGGGCTCATTCGATCTGGGCGAGGCCATTCCCAAACCGGTCTGCCCGACCGATTCTGACAAAGACGGCGATGCCGATCGCGAAATCATGGCTTGGTCGACCGACAAGACCGCGTTGAAGGCTTATGTCGACAACCTTTCGGCAACCGGCAACACCTCAACCGATATCGGCACCAAGTGGGGCGCGGTGATGCTTGATCCATCGACCCAATCGGTGCTGACCAACATGATCAGTACCGGCAATATCAATGCTGCGCTGGACGGGCGCCCGTTCGACTATGACGACAGCGATTCGATGAAGATCCTGGTCGTGATGACCGACGGCAATAATACCACCCAATACTACATGGACGACTACCGCTCGGGAAACTCCTTCGTCTGGCGCTATGAAGAGGCCGGCACGATCCACTACTCTGTCTGGTATGACGGCGAGAGCAGCACGCCGATCACCAATCCGTCCGGCAACTACACCTATTGCGCCGACTGGGGCTGGGGCAGTTGCGCCGACTGGGACTATGGCTCTAATCCCGAGTTCTGGTTCCACGCCCGCAACCCGGACCAGGATCGCAACGACTATAGCTGGCGCTCTACTCCCTATGGCGGCGACGATGCCACCCGGATGACCTGGGGTGAGGTTTGGTCCGAGATCCCGCCAGAGTATTTCAGCGACGAGGTGCTCGACGAGATGGGGTCGATGTCTTCCAATGAGCGCAACCGGTACGAAGACGCCATGACCAAAGTGAGTAGCTCGACCAAGAACCCGCGCTTTGACAGCATCTGCGAGGTAATAAAGGACAACAACGTCATCATCTTCACCATCGGGCTGGAGGTCTCCAGCAGCAACGCCGGCCGGCTGGAAGACTGCTCCAGCTCTATCTCGCACTACTACGATGTGGACACTCTCGATATCGATGACGCCTTCCAGTCGATCGCCAGCCAGATCAACCAGTTACGGCTAGTCCAATGACCCGGCTCCTGACATTTCTGCGTCGTTTCGCAGCGCGCGACGACGGCAATGCCACGATCGAGTTCTGCTTTTGGTTCCCGTTCTTCTTCATGATCACCGTCTCGGCGATCGAAGTCTCGCTGCTGACCACTCGCCAGTCTCTGCTGGTCAGCGCCGTCGACCGCACCGTGCGCGACCTGCAACTGGGCAATCTCGGCAGCCCCGATCACGACGAACTGAAAACGATCATCTGCAACCACGCCGGGTTCATCCCCGACTGCACCAACGCCCTGCATATCGAGCTGGAGCGGATCTCGACCGCCGATTTCGCCTTTCGCGAGGGCACGGTGCAATGCGTGGACATGGATGAAGAGACCGAGCCTGTGATGAGCTTTACCAACGGAACCACCAACGACCTGATGTTGATGACAGTCTGCGCTGCGGTGCACCCGATGGTACCGACGACGGGAATGGGGATGAAGCTGGCCACGATCAACGGCGGCTCGCACTACGCGATCGTCGCTTTTTCGGCCTATGTGGTGGAGCCCGTGTGATGACCGCTGCGACACATATCCTGCGCCGCCTGACACGATTCGCCAACGACGAGCGCGCCAGTATCACAGTCGAGGCGGTGATGATTCTGCCGATCATGCTGTGGGGCTATTTCGGGATGTTTATCCTGTTCGAAGGCTACCGGGCGCTTGGGGCCAATATTCGCGTCGGCTATACGATCTCGGACATGATCTCGCGCGAGACCAACGCGATCAATGCCGCCTACCTCGAGGGGCTCAACAACATGCAGGACGTGCTGACCCAGTCCCAGCATCGCACCGTGCTGCGGGTGACTGTGGTGACCTATGATGATGACGACGACGAGTATACGCTGGAGTGGTCCTATTCGACTGCCGGCCAGCAGGCGATAGAGGACGTCGACCTCGACACCGCAATCATGCCCTATCTGCCGCCGATGCAGGATGGCGGCACACAGATCATAGTCGAGACCTGGATGGCATTCGAGCCACCCCTGAGCGTCACGCTAGAGGGGCTCTACACCGCCCCCGACGGAACCGACCGGGTCGGGTTCGGGCCGTTCTATTTCGAAAGCCTCGTGGTCACCCGGCCGCGTTTCGCCGGCCAGATGATCTGGGAAAGCTGACCTGCCCCTGCGCCTTCAATCGCGGTCCGCCGCGAGGTCAGGCAGGGTACCGTCCTGTTCCATCAGCAACAGCCCGATCATGTCGGCCATGAATTTCGCCTGCCCCACCGGCGTCACCCCGCCAATGCCCAGCTTGCGGCCATAGCGCCACCATAGCCCGGGCGCCCAGGCGACCGGTCGCGACACGTTCAGTCGCACCAAGAGCCCGTTCGGCGGCTTCATCGAAAAGGCGCCGCGTTCAACCTTTGCGATCTCATCGAACGCGCACAGCACCCGGCCGTCGGTCTCACGCAACCCTCCGCGGGTCAGTTCGATCACCCGTGACGTCGCCCGCCGCATCGCATCGGCCAGCACGATCAACCCCGCCCCCAGCGCGACGAGGCAAAGTTTCCACAATGCCCCCGTGGTTTCGGCGCCCAGCCCGAACCAGATCAGCGCGGCGCCAGAGCCCACCATCACCGCCATCGCCAGCCAGCGCCGAAGCATGGACGCCCCGATCACCGCCAGCACCTCGTCCTCGTCGGTCTCTGGTTTCATTTTCGTTCAGGCCCCCACCGACCGGCGTACCATGTCCCAATAGATCTGCTCGACCCGCTCGCGGCTCAGCCGCCCGCTTTCGCGAAACCAGGTGTTGACCCCGGTCAGCATCGCGATCAGCGCCATGGTTGAAAGCTTTGTGTCCGGCAGGGTGAACCTGCCCTCGGCGACCCCGTCGCGCAGGATCGTCTCCAGCGCGGCCTCATAGTCCCGGCGCAGCGCCCCGATCATCTCGAAATTCTTCGGTTCCAGATTGCGCAACTCCATATACGAGATGAAGGTCCCGTCGGTGCGGTCCAGGTGATAGCGGATGTGAAAGCGGCAGAAATCCTCCAGCCGGTGCAACGGCGCCCGGCGCATGGGTTCGGCCTGCCAGGCCCGCAGCAGATCCTCCATATGGGCACGCATCAGATCGAAAAGCAGCGTCTGCTTGTCGGGCGTATAAAGATAGAGAGCGCCAGCCTGCACCCCCACGGCGGCAGCGATCTGGCGCATCGAAACCGCGGCATAGCCATGCCGCGCAAAAAGCCGCACCGCAGCCTCGCGGATGCGGGGGCCGGTAATCTCGGAATGCGATCCGGTCTTGCGTGCCATAACCCAGCCTTATCTGAACGCCCGTTCATTTTAAAGCCTTCCTTGCGCGGCAGCCACCGGAAGCAGTAGACTGGCAAAAAGACAAAGGGGCAAATCATGCGACAGGTTCTGTTCCACCTGGCTTTGGCGACCGGGCTAAGTGCCTGCGCCAGCTTTCCCGACCTCGAAGGGGCAGTCAGCGCCGAGGCAAGGCGCGCCGCCTATCCCGACCTGGTTCCTACCGCCAGCCTGTTGAGCCGGCGCAGCCTGGGAAGGCTCAGCGAGAAAGACGGGGAGATCCTGCTGGCCCGCGCCCAGCGCCTGCGCGCCCGGGCGCGCATCCTCAACAGCCTGCCCACGATCAACGAAGATATGCGCCTGCGCGTTGGCGACCGGCTGCGGCGTCTGGGTGGTTGAGGCATCTGAGTGGTTGAGGCGGGAGCCCGAAGCGGCTAACAGACCGGGGTAATTCTGCCGCCAAGGGAGCCGCAAACATGACCACTCCGCTTCGCCTCGGGATCGCCGGGCTCGGCACGGTTGGCGCCGGTGTCGTGAAGATCGTGCAGCGCAAGGCCAATCTGCTGGCCACACGCTGCGGACGTCCGATCGAGATTGTCGCCGTCTCGGCCCGCAACCGCGACACGGATCGCGGCGTGCGGCTGGGCGGCTATGACTGGGAGGACGACCCGGTCGCCCTGGCCAAACGCGACGACGTCGATGTATTCGTCGAGTTGATGGGCGGCGCCGACGGTCCGGCCAAGGCCGCGACCGAGGCGGCCCTGGCACTGGGCAAGGACGTGGTCACCGCCAACAAGGCGATGCTGGCAATCCACGGCCAGGAACTGGCCGAGGCCGCCGAAACCACCGGCGGCGCACTTCGCTTTGAGGCGGCGGTGGCGGGCGGCATCCCGGTGATCAAGGCGCTGACCGAGGGGCTGGCAGGCAACGAGGTCACCCGGGTGATGGGCGTGATGAACGGCACCTGCAACTATATCCTGACCCGGATGCAGGGGGCCGAGCTGACCTATGACCAGGCTTTCGCCGAGGCCGACGGGCTGGGCTATCTGGAGGCCGATCCCAATCTCGACGTCGGTGGCATCGACGCCGGCCACAAGCTGTCGCTGCTGGCGGCCATCGCCTTTGGCACGCGGGTCGATTTTCACGCGGTGGAGCTGGAGGGCATCGGCCGGATCACCATCGAGGATATCCACCAGGCCGCCGATATGGGGTTCCGCATCAAGCTTCTGGGCGTGGCGCAGATGACCGGACGCGGGCTGGAACAGCGCATGTCGCCCTGCCTGGTGCCCTCGGCCAGCCCGCTGGGCCAGCTTGAGGGCGGCACCAACATGGTGGTGCTAGAGGGCGACGAGGTGGGCCAGATCGTGCTGCGCGGCGCCGGCGCCGGCGAAGGCCCGACGGCCAGCGCGGTGATGTCGGATCTGATCGACCTTGCCCGCGGCACCAGGGTCTCGACTTTCGGGCGCCCGGCAGGCTCTCTGGAACAGGCCCGGGCCGCAAAATCGACCGTACCCGCACCCTATTATATGCGCATGCAGCTGCTGGACAAACCCGGCTCGCTGGCCAAGGTCGCCACCGTTTTGGGCGACACCGGCGTGTCGATCGACCGGATGCGGCAATACCGCCATGACGACGCCCCGGCCGCCCCGGTGCTGATCGTCACCCACAAGATCACGCGTGAGGCTCTGGACGCGGCTATGGCCGGGATGGAGAGTACCGGTGTGGTCGACGGCCACCCGATGGCGATCAGGATCGAGGAAGTCTGATCTCTTGGACTGGGCGGCGCCCATCGATCTTTATTGCGAGCGTATCGGCCCCGGGTTCTGGGCCGAGCCCCTGAATGCGTGGTCCAATCTGGCCTTTCCTCTGGCCGCTCTCTGGGGCTGGGTCGAGGCGGAGCGGCGCCCTCTCGCCGGTTCTGGCCCTGCTGCTGGCGATGGCCGCCGCGATCGGTCTCGGCTCATTCCTGTTTCACACCTTCGCCAACGTCTGGTCGAAATTGGCCGACGTCGTCCCGATCTGGAGCTTCGTCGCAGCCTATGTGCTGGTCTCGATCCATGTGGTGGGCGGCTTCCCCCCCGGGCGGCTGGTCCGCATAGCCGCAATCGCAACGGCCGTGGTCGTTCTGGTGTCCTTCGCCACTACGCCGGGCGGCAACGCCACCGCACCCGTCACCGGCAACGTGCTGAACGGTTCTGGCCAATACGCGCCGGCGCTGGCTGCCCTTGTGGTCTTCAGCATGGTCACCGGGATCCGCCGCCGCCCGGTACGCCACTGGGTAAGCGCTGCAACGCTGGCATTTCTGGCGTCGCTGACTTTCCGCACCCTGGACATGCACCTGTGCAGCACATTCGCCCACGGCACACTTTTCCTGTGGCACATCCTGAACGGCGCCATGGCCGCGTTGCTGCTGCAGGCGCTGATCCGAGCGCCGCGGCACCGGCAATCGGTATCCGGCTGATCTGCCGCGCACCTGCTTGCGCTAACACCACCCCGCCCCACTTGTAACTGCCGCCCCGGCCGCGATAGGGAGTGACCGAGACCGCCCAGACAGGAAATGCGACGATGTCCACAGACAACCCCGAAGTGATTTTCCATGACCGCCTGCTCAGCCTTGGCCTTGCCCGGGTCAGCGAAGCCGCCGCCATGGCCTCGGCCCGGCTGGTGGGGCGCGGCGACGAAAAGGCCGCCGACCAGGCGGCCGTAAATGCTATGCGCGACCAGCTGAACCTGCTCGACATCCGCGGCACCGTGGTGATCGGCGAGGGCGAACGCGACGAGGCACCAATGCTGTTTATCGGCGAAGAGGTCGGCAATGGCGACGGTCCCGAGGTAGACATCGCACTTGACCCGCTCGAGGGCACCACGCTAACCGCCAAGGACATGCCGAACGCACTGACCGTGATCGCCATGGCGCCGCGCGGCACGCTGCTGCATGCCCCGGACGTCTATATGGAAAAGCTCGCCATCGGGCCGGGCTATGCCAAGGATGTGGTCTCGCTCGACATGACGCCGACCGAACGTGTTTCGGCGCTGGCCCAGGCCAAGGGCTGTTCGATGGAGGATATCACGCTTTGCGTACTGGAACGGCCCCGGCACGAAGACATGGTGGCCGAATTGCGCCAGACCGGCGCTGCGATCCGGCTGATAACCGATGGCGACGTGGCCGGCGTTATCCACTGCGCCGAGCACGAGATCACCGGCATCGACATGTACATGGGCTCTGGCGGCGCGCCCGAGGGGGTGCTGGCGGCCAGCGCGCTGAAATGCATGGGCGGGCAGATGTGGGGCAAGCTGCTATTCCGCAACGATGACGAGCGCAGCCGCGCCGCCAAGGCCGGGATCACCGATCTCAACCGGATTTATTCGCGCGACGAGATGGTGACGCAGGACGTGATCTTTTCGGCCACCGGCGTCACCGACGGATCCATCGTGATGGGCATGAAGCGCGAACCCAGTTTTCTTGAGACCGAGACACTGCTGATGCGCTCGAAGACCGGTTCCGTGCGGCGCATGCGCTACCGCAACCCGATAAGGTAATTCCGCGCCAAAGGACCCACGCCCCATAAGCGCCAGACCCGGCAGGACCGGGCCTGGTCTTGTTTCATGTCGGCAGAAACGCCGGGCCTGACGCCTCACCTCAGGCGGCGCGGACCAAGCTGGTTTCAAGAGGCTCTTGCGTGGTCACGACGTGGGTGTCGATCGTGTCCACACCGCTCATGTGACCGCTTGTCTTCAGCTCGAAATTGCCTTTGGGCACCAACTCTACCACCGGCTTGCCGTATTTGCTGAGGTCGTAGTCGGTGAATACCGCCTCGAACACCGACGCGAACTTGCCGGTGCACGAACCGCGCGATTGGGTCACAGAACCGGTCACCCGCGAATGGGCCGGAACATTTACTTCAGTCGCGACCTCAATCGTCCTGGACTTGGGGTCCTTGATCGTCTGCGTCGCCTGAAAGCTGAACTCGGCCACGTAGGTGACGCTGAATTCCAGCGAGGCCTTGCCCTTGAGAGATTTCACGACCGGGACGCTAAGTTCAGCCACTGCCGCGCGATTTCGGTTCTGAGCGGATCGAGTCTATCAGACTTGGGTGTTTCTGCCAGGATGCGGATCAATCTATGGGCATATTTGGCCTGATCTCTGCAATCACAGATGGCGATGATTTCTGGGGCAGACAAACCCGCCGCCGCGCACTATGCCCAACCCGGACCGGGCCGGTATCGGCCCGCATGGGGTATACATGACCGACCGGGCATTTCTCGATGTCAATACATCGCTGACCGGGCGCCGCTGGGTCGGCCCCAATATCGAGGCCGAGCGGCTGCGCGAGGCGATGGTGCAGACTACCGGCCTTCCGCCGGCGGTTTGCGCGGTTCTGGTGCGGCGCGGTGTCGAGGCCGCAGGGGCGGAGGCATTTCTCGCCCCTGCCCTGCGCGACCTGCTGCCCGACCCGATGAGCCTTCGTGACATGGGGGCGGCCGCCGACCGGTTCATCGCTGCGCTGGAGCGGCGCCAGCGGATCGCCATATTCGCCGATTACGATGTCGACGGCGGCGCCTCGGCAGCACTGCTAATCTGCTGGTTGCGCGGCATGGGGCGGCAGGCGACGCTGTATATCCCCGACCGGATCGACGAGGGTTATGGCCCGAACGCGCCCGCAATGCAGGCCCTGGCGCGGGATCACGACCTGATCGTTTGCGTCGACTGCGGCACGCTCAGCCACGAGCCCATCGTTGCGGCCGCCTGTGCCGACGTGCTGGTGCTCGACCACCATCTGGGCGGCGAAACCCTGCCGCCGGCGCTGGCAGTGGTGAACCCCAACCGCCAGGACGAGAGCGGCGATCTGGGGCATCTCTGCGCGGCGGGCGTGGTGTTCTTGCTTTTGGTCGAGGTCAACCGGCGGCTGCGAGGCAAGGCCGAGACCCCTGACCTGATGGGGTTTCTCGATCTGGTGGCTCTGGCCACCGTGGCGGATGTGGCGCCTTTGGTGGGGGTCAACCGGGCTCTGGTGCGCCAGGGGCTGAAGGTGATGGCGGCGCGCCAGCGCCCCGGGTTGGTGGCGCTGGCGGACGTGGCACGGATGGATGCCGCGCCCGCGCCCTATCACCTGGGGTTCCTGCTGGGGCCGCGGGTCAATGCCGGCGGGCGCATCGGCAAGGCCGATCTGGGCGCCCGATTGCTGGCAACCGATGACCCGCACGAGGCCGCCGCCCTGGCCGAGCGGCTGGACCGGCTGAATACCGAACGCCGCGAGATAGAGAGCGCGGTACGCGATGCAGCACTGGCGCAGGCGGCCGAACGCGGGCTCGATGGGCCGCTGGTCTGGGCTGCGGGCGAGGGTTGGCATCCGGGCGTGGTTGGCATCGTCGCCTCAAGGCTGAAAGAGACCGCGGGGCGCCCTGCGGTGGTGATCGGGTTGGACGGGGACGAGGGCAAAGGGTCTGGCCGTTCGGTCTCGGGCATCGACCTTGGCGCAGCAGTGCAGCGGCTGGCCGCCGAAGGGCTGCTGGCGAAGGGTGGCGGGCATCGCATGGCAGCAGGGCTGACCGTGGAGCGCCACCAGCTGGAACCGGCAATGGCCCGGCTCGGCGACCTGCTGGCGCGCCAGGGCTCGGTCGATCTGGGGCCCCGCGACCTGACGCTGGACGGGTTGCTGATGCCGGGTGCGGCCACTGTCGATCTGATCGACCGGATCGAGACCGCAGGCCCCTTCGGCGCCGGCGCCCCTGCCCCGCGCTTTGGTTTTCCCGACCAGAAGATCGCCTTTGCCCGCCGCATCGGAGACAGTCACCTCAAGCTTTCCCTCTCCGACGGGTTCGGCGCCAGGTTGGACGCCATCGCTTTCGGAGCCTTCGACACCGCGCTGGGGCCTGCACTAGAGGCGCATGGCGGCGCGAGGTTCCATTTTGCCGGGCGGTTGGAGGTCAATCATTGGCGTGCGCGCCAAACCCCGCAATTGCGCCTGGAAGACGCAGCCCGGGCATGTTGATTTTTCTGCCCATGCGCACGAAACCCTCTTGCCCTCGGCCTGCGCTTTGCCTAGAAGACGCCGCACGCTGCTGCGCTGGCCCGTTCGTCTATCGGTTAGGACGCCAGGTTTTCAACCTGGAAAGAGGGGTTCGATTCCCCTACGGGCTACCACCTTGAAAAACCTCCTTGAAATCATTTAATTTTTTCGGGTTTTTGTATCAGGAATCGCAAGTGATGCATTGTTCCCTGTCTGTTCTTCACCCATGACCAGCTTCTTCAACTGGGCTGCGCGGGTGTAGCGTTCGGCCTCTTGAAGGGTCTGGTGGCCACCCCAAGCCATAATCGCATGTGCTGATCCTCCAGACTCTGCGATAGCGGTCAGTCGGGCTTTCCTCAATCCATGGGCAGACTTGGCAACACCAGCTGCGTCGGCCGACTTTGAAATTAGGTTTCCGAGACCCTTTACTGACCGCACGCGGCCATTTGCTTCAAGGAAGGTGAAGCCGCCGCCGGTCGCGCATAGAGAGTCTTTTACCAAAGCAAGTTCGTCAGACCACGAATTGGCGAATGCCGGCATCACATTGTTCCAAGGCACATGTGCCGGTTTCCCGATTTTGCTTTGCCGGTAGACGAGCAAGCCATCATGGTCAATATTTCTCGGACCCAACTTCACCGCGTCCACCGTACGCGCACCTGTCCAGAAAACCAATTCAAACGCGGCGCGTGCAACGGTCCCAATGGGCCATCGCTTGCGAAAGGCTTCAATCTCCGCCCAAGTCCAGCTGGGGAATCCGGCTGATTTCGTGGCGCGCCGTTTCACCTGAATCGACGGGTCAGTTTCGATTTGGCCGCGCCGCTTAGCATCAGCCATGACGCGACGCCACGCCTTGAGACGGGTGTTCGCCTTTCCGTCTGTCAGCTTGGACAAGTCTGCTTCAACGTGTTTTGGTTTGATGGCCCTGATTTGCGCGTCGCCGTAGGCGCCTTCCATTGCGTTGTATTCCCGCTTCATCGTCGCGCGATAGATGTTCGATACCAAAGACCTCGGATGCGAGAGTGGCTGAGGTCATCCGTTTGACCTAGGAACCACCGCCCCATGAGGCGACGCACTGGACGGTTCGTGCGATGGGCAAGGCAGTGGGGTTGGCGGCTTCGACCGTGCGCGCGATCTGGAAAGCGCATGGCCTCTCGCCGCACCGATGGCGTCAGTTCAAGTTGTCGAATGATCCAGCCGTCGCGGCAAAACTGCACGATGTGGTAGGCCTATACGTCTCGCCGCCCGCGCATGCAGTGGTGCTGTCGGTAGATGAAAAGTCACAAAT
>JAAELR010000306.1 GCA_024226455.1 Paracoccaceae bacterium | reverse complement strand
TTGGGCAGGACGCATTTGATAAACGCCCATTCAAGGTCGCTCATATCTGATCGGGACATCTTAAGCCCCATGCCGAGAATATGACCCAAATGAATCACAAGGCATTGATCAGATAAAGAGTTTTGTAGGTACGCTGCCTAGCTTTCTTTCACCTGGCTGCATTGACTTGCCTCAGCGCCGTGTTCGCCTGTCTTGAGCCCCGGGCCATCACTGTTTAAAGCTCCGGCGACAAGGAGACAGAAGAATGCCCCAGTTCCTCGACGCCAGCAGTGCGGATTTCGAAGCCCGGTTTGCCGCGCTTTTGGCGATGAAGCGCGAGGACAGCCTGGACGTGGACAGCACCGTCGCGTCGATCATCCAGGATGTGCGGGCGCATGGCGACGAGGCGTTGATCCGGCTGACGGCGAAGTTCGACAAGCTGGACCTGACGCCAGAGACGCTGGCCTTTTCGGCGGACGAGATCGAGACGCATTGCGCCCTCGTGTCGGCAGACGAACGCGATGCACTGGAGCTTGCCGCCGAACGCATCCGCGCCTACCATGCGCGGCAGATGCCCGAGGATGACAGCTGGACCGATGAGGCCGGCGCCATGCTGGGCTGGCGGTGGACGCCGGTAGAGGCAGCGGGCTTGTACGTACCGGGCGGGCTGGCGAGCTATCCCTCGTCGGTGCTGATGAACGCGATCCCGGCCCAGGTGGCGGGGGTCGAGCGGCTGGCCATCGCGGTGCCGACGCCGCGCGGCGAGGTGAACCCGCTTGTGCTGCTGGCGGCACGGCTGGCGGGCGTCGGCACGATCTGGCGCATCGGCGGCGCCCAGGCCATCGCGGCGCTGGCCTTCGGCACCGAGACCGTGGCCAGGGTCGACAAGATCACCGGCCCGGGCAACGCATATGTGGCCGCCGCCAAGCGGCGGGTTTTCGGCAAGGTCGGCATCGACATGATAGCGGGCCCCTCCGAGATACTGGTGATCGCAGACCGCAACAACGACCCCGACTGGATCGCCATCGATCTCTTGAGCCAGGCCGAGCATGACGAAAGCGCCCAGTCGATCCTGATCACCGACGATGCCGAGTTCGCCGCGGCAGTGACGGCGGCTGTAGACAGAAGGCTGGAGACGCTGGAACGGCGCCAGATAGCGGCGGCAAGCTGGCATGAGTTCGGCGCGGTGATTGCCGTCAGTTCGTTGGACCAGGCGGCAGAGTTGTCGGACAGGGTGGCGCCGGAACATCTGGAGCTTTGCGTTGCGGACGCCAGCGAATTCTCGGCGAAAATCCGTCATGCCGGGGCGATCTTTATCGGCTCGTGGACGCCGGAGGCGATCGGCGACTATGTCGGCGGCCCGAACCACGTACTGCCCACGGCGCGCTCGGCGCGGTTCTCGTCGGGCCTCTCGGTGCTCGATTTCCTCAAGCGTACCACGCTGTCGCAGATGACGCCCCGGGCGCTGCGCACCATCGGCCCGGCGGCAAAGGTGCTGGCGCGCTCGGAATCGCTAGAGGCGCACGGGCTTTCGGTTTCGGCGCGGCTGGGCAAGCTGAACGGGTGACGTTTGGGGGGGCAGTCCTCGTCGATATTGTCGCTCGGCCGATAGCGCCTCCAATGGCGCGCCCCCCGGGGCTCGGGCAATCGGCGGCGACCATTGCCTGCCGCCCGCTCCTGCGATAATCCGGCGCTAGTTCCATAGGAGATAGGCCCATGTCCCGGCTGGCCCAGATCGAGATCAATGACAGCAACCTCGCGCCACCGACCCCCGAGATCGAACAGGAGCGCAAGGTGGCGATCTTCGACCTGCTAGAGGACAACTCTTTCGCGCTGCCGGCGCGCGAGGGCAGGGATATCCCCGAAGGCCCTTATAACCTGAACCTCGCGATTCGCGACAAGCGGCTGGTTTTCGGCCTCACGACAGGGGACGACGCGGATGTCGGCGAGTTCCACCTGTCGCTCGGGCCATTCCGGCAGACGGTGAAGGATTATTTCCAGATTTGTGAAAGCTATTTTGACGCGGTCAAGAAACTGCCGCCCAGCCAGATAGAGGCCATCGACATGGCCCGCCGCGGCATCCACAACGAGGGGGCACGGGTGCTGCAGGAGCGTCTGGAGGGCAAGGCCGATATTGATATCGATACCGCCCGGCGGCTCTTTACCCTGATCTGCGTGCTGCACTGGGGAGGCTGAAACCCGATGTCCGGCGACATCCCCTCTTCGGTGCTGTTTTGCTGCGATCACAACGCGGTGCGCTCGCCGATGGCCGAAGGGCTGATGAAGCAGTATTATGGCCAGGATGCCTATGTGCAGTCCGCCGGAGTGCGCAACGACATGGAAATCGACGGTTTTTCCATCGCGGTCTGTCAGGAGATCGGCGTCGAACTTAGCCGCCACCGTTCACGGTCGTTCGACGAGATGCAGCAATGGGGCGACGATCTGTCGGGGTTCGACCTTGTGGTGGCGCTGTCACCGGCCAGCCAGCGCCAGGCGTTGGAACTGACACGGGTCTTTCATCTCGAAGTGGAGTACTGGCCGATTCTCGACCCCACCGGGCTGGGTACTCGGCGCGCGGAAAAGCTCAATGCATACCGCCAGGCCCGCGACCAGATCATCGCACGAATACTCGCCCGGTTCGGCCCGCCCACCAATCGCGCGCCCTAGGCAGACGGTTCTGTCCCGTCTTGAGGCCCCGGCGCCTGCGGCAGATGCGACCGCAGCCATGCATTCTTTTGCGAAATGCCCGATCCGAACTTGAAAATCCGCTGAAATACCGTCATTTAACACGCGCCCGCAATCAGGCGGGCTCGAAGATGGAGTGACCATGGCCAAGGAAGAACTGCTCGAATTCCCCGGCGTCGTGAAGGAACTCCTGCCGAATGCGACGTTCAGGGTCGAGCTGGAGAACGGCCATGAGATCATCGCGCATACGGCAGGAAAGATGCGCAAGAACCGGATCCGCGTGCTGGCGGGCGACAAGGTTCAGGTGGAAATGACGCCCTACGATCTGACCAAGGGCCGGATCAATTACCGTTTCAAGTAGCGTGTCGGCATCCCAAAAAGTGGGAACCGGTTTTTGGGGCAGATGCGCAACGGCGGCAGATCCGTGCGCCTGATTCTCGGCTCTGGCAGCCCCCGGCGGCTGGAGCTTCTGGCGCAGCTTGGCGCGGTGCCTGACGAGGTGCGCCCACCCGATGTCGACGAGACGCCGCTGAAGGGCGAGTTGCCGCGGGACTATTGCCGCCGGATCGCGCGCGCCAAGGCAGGCGCCATATCGGTCGAGGATGGCGACTTGGCGCTATGCGCCGACACAACAGTTGCGCTGGGACGCAGGATCCTGGGCAAACCTGAGGGTGCGGGCGAAGCAGCGGCGTTTCTCTTTGCGCTCTCGGGCCGCAGGCATCGGGTGATCACCGCCATCGCCGTCAAGACGGCAGACCATTTCCTGGAGCGTGACGTGGTGACGGCGGTTCGGTTCAAGCGGATTACCGATGAAGAGGTCAACGCCTATCTCGCAACGGGCGACTGGCAGGGCAAGGCCGGCGGTTATGCCATCCAGGGTCCGGCGGGCGCGTTCATCCCGTGGATCCAGGGTTCTTTCAGCGCGGTCATGGGGTTGCCGGTCTGCGAGACGGCGCAGCTGTTGCGCGCCGCAGGCTATCGCATTGGGGCCGCGCAGTGAAGGGCCTGACGGTCGCCACCGGATCGGTCGATGGCCGCAAGGCCGCCGCCCGGGTTGTCGATGGGCGGCTCGAAGACTTGATCGCCGACCCCGATCCTGCCGCGGTGCCGTTGCCCGGCACTGTGTTTCGCGGCGTCGCAGAGCGTCCCGCCAAGGGGCTCGGCGGCCAGTTTGTCAGGCTGGCTGGCGATCTCAAGGGTTTCCTGCGCCATGGCCAGATCGGCGCGGGGCAATCGGGGCTGGTGCAGGTGACCGGTTTTGCCGAACCGGGCAAGGCGGTGCCGGTGACGTCAAAGCTGCTCTTCAAGGGCCGATACGTGATCGTGACCCCCGGCACGCCGGGGGTGAATGTCTCGCGCCGGATCCGTGACGAGCATGTCCGGGCGGCTCTGACCATGCTTGCCGCCAGCACCGCGCCAGGGGCGAAGGGCGTGATCCTGCGCTCGTCCTGCGCCGAGGCGGAGGACACCGATATTGCCGGGGAATTGCACCAGCTGCATGAGCTGGCAGAACAGGTCTCTGGCGACACCGGTACCGGCCCGGAACGGCTGCTCGACGGACCGGACGCCCATGAACTGGCCTGGCTGGAATGGGCCGATACCGATGCGGCGCCCGAAGGCTTTGCCGAACACGGCGTCGAAGAGATGATCGACCAGATGCGCCACGCCAGCACCGACCTGCCGCAGGGCGCCAGCGCCTGGATCGAACCCACGCGCGCGCTTGTGGCGGTCGATGTGAATACCGGCGGCGACGGTGCGCCCGCCGCCGGTCTCAGGGCCAATATCGCGCTGGCCCGCGACCTGCCGCGGCAATTGCGCTGCCGCGGACTCGGCGGCCAGATCGTGGTCGATTTCGCGCCCTTCCCGAAAAAGGACCGCCGTCAGATCGAACAGGTCCTGCGCAGCGCCTTCAAAACCGACCCGGTCGAGACCGCACTGGTGGGCTGGACGCCGCTGGGTCATTTCGAACTGCAGCGCAAACGCGAGCGCTGGCCGCTCTGACCGGCACGGCCTCTGGGTTCCTTCGTGGTTTCAATACCATCGCCACACTGCTTGCCCGCGAGACCACCAAGGCGCCACGTGTTTGATGAGCTTTGCCGCCGCCTGCAGGAATGCTATCGCTGGCTTGCATCAATAGTCTCGCCCGGAGACCGGCATACCGGCCCCGGTCGCTGGCAAGGGGCAAAGGAACAGGGAGAACGACATGTCGCAACAGGACTATGCGCTGCCCCCGGGCACCCACACCGTTGTCATGGGCATCGGCGACCCGAACGGCATCATGCGCGGCAAGCGCTTTCCCGCCAGCCACTGGGACACGATCTGCGCCGGTGGCAATGCCATGTCGATCGCCACCTTCGCCATCGACATGACCTGTGATGTCTGGGACACGCCTTACGTCAATTTCGACAACGGCTATCCCGACATGCATGTCTTTCCCATCACCAAGCCGGTGGCGATGCCGTGGGAGCCGGGCGTGGCTATCTGCTTTGGCCGTGCCCAGGGGCCCGATCACCAGCCGATCCCGATCGACCCGCGGGGCGCCCTGGTGCGTCAGGTCGAACGCGCCGCCGCTATGGGTTATTCCGTCAGGGTCGGCACCGAGCTGGAGTTTTACCTTCTCGACCCTGAAACCAACCGGCCCAGGGATCAGGGCATCAATGTCTACGGGCTGGAACGTGCGGCCGAGCTGGAGCATGTGCTGGGGCCGATCCGGCAACAGATCAACGAATGCGGCATTCCGATCGAACAATCGAACCCGGAATACGCCGCCGGACAGGTCGAGGTGAACATCCGTTTTGACGAGGCGCTGCTGGCTGCCGACCGGGTGGTGATGTTCCGCAGCCTTGTGCGCCAGTTGGCTTTCGCGCATGGCTACCGCGCCACGTTCATGCCAAAGCCCTTCTACGAGGAAAGCGGTAGCGGCTTTCACACCCATTACTCTTTGTGGAAGGACGCAAAGAACGCGTTTTCCGACGGCGGCAAGCTGAATGCGCTGGGCCGCAGCTATCTGGCGGGCCTGCAGAAACGCATGGCCGAAACCGCGATCTGCGGTTCGCCCACGCCGAACGGCTTTCGCCGCCGCAAGCCCTATACCTTCTGCCCGGTCAACACCGCCTGGGGCATCGACAACCGCACCGTCGGGTTGCGGGTGCTTGAAGGCTCCGACAGCGCGGTGCGTGTCGAAAAGCGCGACGCGGGCGCGGATGCCAACCCCTATTACCTGCTTGCGGTGGAAATCGCCGCCGGGCTGGATGGCATCGAGCAGGGCCTGGAACCCGGGCCGATGACCAGGGGCAACGCCTATGAGGATACCGAGGCAGAGCCGATCCCGACCGACGCGCAGACCGCGGTCCAATTGGCGCGAGGTTCTGACTGGATGAAGGATGTCATGGGCGCGGACGCCTATGAGATCTGCATGCAGCAGGCCGAGCGCGAGATAGAGTTCATGGCCGCCCAGGTGACGCCGGTAGAAACTCAGCGTTACCTGACCAATATCTGAAGCGCCCGCCGGGATGACCGCGGGCCAGGTTGACTATGGGACCTTGCGGTACTCGGGCATACGGGTACGCGGCGAAAGCTTGTATGCGAACAGGGGGTTTGCCGCGCGATCCTGCTGCCGGTCCTGAGATCCGGCAAGCGTCAGCAGGCCGGTGCCGTCACGATAGCGGCGGGTATCGGCAACTTCCACGGTCCCTCCGGGCCGATATCCGGCAGAACCTTGGCCAACAGCGCCGCCCGTATCGCAGCAGCGGCAGCGGGAGCCTGGGCACGCGCAACCATCATCGGTGCGCATTGATCGGTGGCGGCGGCAAAGCCGTCAGCATAGGCCTTGGCGGAGCCCGGTTCCGCCCAGCCGTTCACCTCTGCCCGGCCGAACCCATCAAAACCCTGCATGCTGGTCCTGCGATGAGGGTTTGACCGATGGCCAAGATCAGCACGGATCCGGGGCGCAATGGGCAAAAAGGCGACTAGTCGGTGGGCAGGCTGGATTGACAGGTGGGTATGCTGTATACAGTATGCAATAAGTAGGCCGCAACAAACGGCCAGGACAGACCCAAGGGAGGACAGACTGACATGTCTCACAAAAGATTCGCGTTCTCGGCGGCGCTCGCCGTTGCCGTGGCCATGGCGGCCGCGGCAGATGCCGAAATCAAGGTCGGCTTTATCGGCTCGCTCAGCTCTGACACAGGGCTTTCCACCCTGCGCGGCGCCGAGATCGCCATCAAGGAACTGAACGCCGCGGGCGGTGTCATGGGCCAGCAGATCACCCTGGTTTCCGCCGACACCGGCGAGGATGTGACCGAGGGCATCAAGGCCTACGAATACCTGGCCGAGACCGAAGAGGTCGATTTCATCGTCTCGGGATCCATCGACGACGTGAGCCTGGGCTGGCTGCCGCGGATGCAGGAATACCAGATCCCGACGCTGGACACCTGGACCAGCTATATCGGCATCATCGACATGGTGGTCGAAGACCCCGAAACCATGGCGCCCTACTTCATGAATATCGCCTCTGACGAGGCGCTGGCGACGCTCTACATCAACTTTGGCGCCGACGTGCTGAAGGCGCAGATGGGCTTTGAATCGGTCGTGATCCTGGCCGAGGATACTGCATTCGGCGGCGCCATCACCGGGCTGGTGACCGAGGCGCTGGCCCCTGTCGCCGGGATCGAGGTCAAGGAGATTATCACCTATGACATCGGCACGGTCGATTTCTCGCCGATCTTCTCCAAGGCGCAGGCTTCTGGTGCCGACTTCATCTACCAGGTCAGTTCGGTGAACAGCCAGGTGATCAGTTCGCAATACGTGAAGCTGCAGGTGCCGATGGCGATGACCGGGGTGAATGTCGCGGCACTCGGCATGGAATACTGGGAAGACACTGGCGGCGCCGGTGGCGGTATCTCGACGCTGTCACCCGTTCCTTCTGTGGGTTTCGAACTGGACCCGGCCAGCCAGACCTTTGTCGATACCTACCAGGCCAAGTATGACAGCCGCCCGGTTGTCCCGCATTTCAATGGCTTCAACGCCTATTGGGGGCTGAAGCAAGCCATGGCCGCGGCCGAAGAGGCCGGTGGCTTTGACGATGTCATGGCCTGGTCGAAGGCGATGGAAGGCCAGGATCTGGTTCTGGAGAAGGACGGCAAGCTGTGGCTGCGCTATGGCTTTTGGGGTGCTGACGAGGTCGAGGAAGTGACCGGGCGTACCTATCCGCACAATGCTCGCTTCGACCTTACCGCGCCCTACGAGGATGCGCAGCCTTCGATGGTGGTCATCCAGTGGCAGGAAGATGGTAAGGTCGGCGTGGTCTACCCGCCGGAATACGCCACGATGGAGTTCTCGGTGCCCAGCTGGGTCCCGGCCAAGTAATCCGGTGCAGAGGGCGGGGGTAACCCCGCCCTCTCTGCTCCAGGGGGCCGCTCTTCGGCCCCTTGCGGGCCCTCTTCACTGGCGCCACCGCAAGCGAAGAGCGTTGCGAAGTGCGCGATGAGCGGCCCGTCCGGCTAGCCCCCACTCTCTGATCTGACATCCTTGGCAACCGCCCTGCCGGCATCGAACGCCGCCCGCCGCCGGGCGATCTCGGCAGCACTCAGCCGGTCGGGGTTACTGTAATCCGCTTTCCATTCCGCCTGCCCCGGCCAGCGCAAACCCGACACCAGTGTAGAGCGCGGAGCTCGCGCCGTTTCCAGCAATCCCAGCGCCAGCGCCAGCGTATGGTCCTGCGAGGCGGTATCGCCGGGACGCCCCGCCGAATTTCCCAGCGGGAAGTCGCTGAATACGAAACGTGGCACGCCCGTGTGCTCCACGATATCCCGCGCGCAGCCCATGATCACCGTTGCTATGCCAGCCACCTCGAGCCCGCGCGCTGCCAACGATACCGACTGGTGGCAGACCGGGCAGTTCGGAACCAGCAGCGCCGCATCCAACCCCATCGCCAGTACTCGACGCACCAGATCGGGTACGTCACGCTCCAGGGTGTCGCGCTGCGAGCGGTTGCTGGGCAGACCGAGGAACCTCTCGGCCATTGCTCCGATCCGCCCCGCTTGCCCGGCGCGCCGCAGGGCCGCCAACGGAAACCATGTGCCGATATCCTCTGCCGTCGTGTGGTCGCGATCGATGGCGACATGGCAGGTCGGGCATGGTCCCGGTTGTCCCGGAATAGACCCGGTAGAACTTCGCTGCCGCGTTATAGGCTGCCCCGGGCCCCTGGTCGCCCTTGTCCGGTTGAAAGGGCGCGGCGGTGGTGACGATGGCAACCCGCATGCCGACAATCGGTCGGCCCGGCGGCTGGAACGGTACCTCGTCGAAGCGGGCCCAGTTGTAGGGCGCCTTGTAACCCAGCGCCTGGTAATAGGACCGCGTACGCTCGATATAGGCTATGGGTTCTCCGTCGCTCATGATCCCGCAGCCCCCCGGAGTTCCGCCTTTAGGTCTGTCGGCAGGATCACCCCGGCCCGGTAGCCTGTCAAATCATTCCGTGGGCGGGGGAATGCAGCGAATGGCCTCGCAAGCTTGAAATAACAAATGGTTCATGCTTGAGTGCTGAAACCAAAGCCCGGAACAGGGCAATAAAACTGGGAGGAATTCATGAAAATCAGAGATATCTTGCTGTCCGTGACCGCCGCCGCCGCGCTGGGCACCTCGGCCTCGGCGATGGAGTGTGAAACGATCACGCTAGGTGCGGCGATCTCGCTGACCGGCAAATACGCCACCAACGGCGTGCATGCCCAGAACGGCTATGAATTCGCCATCACCAAGATCGCCGAAAACGGCGGCGTCCAGATCGGCGACAAATGCTATAATTTCGACGTCATCTACTATGACGACGAATCCAAGGGCGATCGCGGGGCCACGCTGGCAGAGCGCCTGATCCAGCAGGACGGCGTGCAATACATGCTTGGACCGTACAGTTCCGGTCTGACCAAGGCGATCGCGCCCATAACCGAGAAATACGGCATTCCCATGGTCGAAGCCGAAGGCGCCAGCCGGTCGCTGTTCAATCAGGGCTACAAGTATCTCTTTGCGGTGCTCTCGACCTCTGAACAGTATCTGGCTTCTGCCATCACCCTGGCCGCCGAGCGCGCTACGGCAGAGGGCAGGGACCCGTCCGAGGTTACCGTGGCCATCGCGGTAGAGAACGACCCGTTCAGCCTCGACATCCGCGCCGGTGTCATGGAAGACGCCGCCAGATACGGCATGAATGTCATTATCGACGAGAAGCTGCCGCGCGACCTGTCCGACATGACCGCGATCCTGACCAAGGTGAAGCTGGTCAAACCCGACGTGCTGATCGTCTCGGGCCACTCGAAGGGCGCCGCGACCGCGGTGCGTCAGATCGGCGAACAAAGAATCAACGTGCCGATGGTGGCGATCACCCATTGTGAGGCGGCGGATGTGACCGGCAATTTCGGTGATTTCGCCGAGAACTTCCTGTGCTCGACCCAGTGGGCCGAAACGCTGACCTACGAAGACCCGATCTTTGGTACGGCGGCGAATTACGAGACCGAGTTCAAGGCCGCCTATCCGGAATATGCCACCAAGAAGGTTCCCTATCAGACGGCCCAGGCCTCGGCCGCGGTCTATGTATATGCCGATGCCTTCACGCGGGCCGGTTCGCTGGACAAGGACGCCGTGCGCGATGCCATCGCCGCAACCGACCTTGCCACCTTCTACGGCCAGATCAAGTTCTCGGATGCGGGCAACAACATCGCCAAGCCCATGGTGCTGCGCCAGATCCAGGGCGGTGAGTACAACGTGGTTGCACCCAGCAATTTCGCCAGCCACGATCTGGTCTGGCCGCGCCCGTAATCAGGGTGGCGGGGTGAACCCTGCCTTACGCAAATTTCGCCGGGCGCGCATGTGCCCGGCGTTTTTTGGCATCTGCTGAAACCTGAAAGACCGGGTAAACCGGCTGGACGAGGGGAGGTCCGTCGCGGATGGATCAGATACTATTCAACATTGGCCTGTTGATCGAATACCCGATGGTGAACCTCAAGATCGTCATCGACGGGGTGATGATCGGCGCGCTCTTTGCGCTGGCCGCCTATGGCCTGGCGCTGGTCTGGGGCGTGATGAACGTCAAGAACCTGGCGCAGGGCGATTTCGTCATCGCCGGGGGCTATACCTCGTGGTTTCTGGTCAAGACCGGCTGGTTGCAAAGTATCGGCATTTCCAGCAACATCGTGGCCCTGATTGGTGTGCCCGTCGCGTTTGGCGTCATGGCTGCCATTGGCTGGGTGATTTACAAGCTGATTATCACACGGGTGATCGAGCGCGATCTCTTCACCTCGTTGCTGGCCACTTTCGGCCTTGCCATCATGATGGCGCAGATCATGAACCTGCTCTTCGGCTCGGACACACAATCGCTGAAACTGGACTATGAAACGCTCTATTTCGCGGATGGGCTGATCGACGTGCCGATTGCCAAGCTGATCGGCGTCTGCATGGCGGCAGGGCTGGCCCTGGCGGTGATCCTGTTCATGAAAAACAGCCGTATGGGGCAGGCGATCCGCGCCACGTCGCAAGACAGCCGCGCCGCGCGGGTGATGGGGATCGACACCGAAAAGGTCTATGCCTTCACCTTCTCGCTCAACGCCGCGATCTGTGGTGCCGCCGGCGCCATCATCGTCATGGTCTGGCTGATCCAGCCCTTCTACGGCATCACCTACAGCGTGCGCGCCTTCGTGGTTGTCACCGCCGCGGGGCTGGGCAATCTGCCCGGCGTGATTGCAGCGGGGCTGGGGATCGGCGCGGCCGAACAGTATGGTGGCCACATCTTCGGCATCGGCTATCAGCAGGCCATCGCCGTGACGCTGCTGTTGATTGTTCTCTTCTTCCGTCTGCTTCAGCAGCGCCGGAAGCGGCAGGCCTTGAACTGAGGGGCGCAGATGACCAAGAACACACTCCTTTATGCGGTGCTTGTCGCGGCTACGGTGGCGGCGCCCTTCCTGTTCCCGTCCTACACCGCGTTCCTGGCGACGCTGTGGCTTTTCATCATCGTGGCCCTCACCTGGGACATGACCGGCGGCCAGATGGGCTATAACAGCCTCGGCAACATCTTCTTTTACGGCACCGGCATGTATACCGGTGCCGTGATTGCCATCGGGCTATATTTCCCGGTAGGCGAATGGACCGATGCCTCGCGGTCCGAGGTATTCTCCGTCACCGCCAGCCAGTACTACACCGGCATGATCATCGGCATCCCGGGTGCGGGGCTGTTTTGCGGGCTCTGCGCCTTCATCATCGGGCCGCTATTTTTCGGGTTGCGGGGGCCGTATTTCGCCATCGGCACCCTGGGCCTGGCCATCGCGGCAGGAGAGATCGTGTCGAATATCGAATGGCTGGGTGGCGGACAGGGGATTTCGATGCCCCATTCGCCGTTGCATCCGGATTTCGAAAAGGTGCTAATCTACTTTCTCTATGCGGGGCTGGGCGTGGTGCTTTTCGGTTTCCTCCGGTGGTTCTATTCGACCCGGTTCGGTGCTGCGATCAATGCCATCCGCGACGACGAGGAGAAGGCCGAGGCGATGGGCATCCATACCCTGCGCTACAAGACGATCACCTGGGCGATCAGCGCCGTGTTCGTCGGCATGGCCGGAGCGATTTCCGCTTTTCAGCTGATCCATTTCGAACCGCTGGAAACCGCATACCAGACCATCAACCTAGGCATCTTCATGGTGGTTTGCGTGCTCTTGGGCGGCAAGGGCACGTTATGGGGACCGGTGATCGGCGCCGTGCTGTTCCATGTCTTCAAAGAGGTCACCTGGAACTACATCCTGGGTGGACAGTGGGTGGCACTGGGCCTGTTGATCGTGATTATCGTGGTGTTCTTCCAGGACGGGCTGATGGGCTATCTCAAACATGTCCGTCCCGGGTGGTTCGGCATCAAGGTCGATACCAAGGGGGCCACGTCATGAGCGCGATCATCGACGTCTCTGGCGTCAGCAAATCCTTTGGCGGTGTCAAGGCCAACACCGACATCTCCATGACGGTGGAAGAGGGCGGAATCACCGGCCTCATTGGCCCCAACGGGTCGGGCAAGACGACCTTGTTCAACTCGATCGTCGGCTATCATCCTGTCGATGGCGGGTCGATCAGGTTCGAGGGCCAGGAGATCAGCAAGATGCTGGTGCCCGAGATTGCCCGCCTCGGCCTGCTGCGCACGTTTCAGCAGACCCGCATCTACGGCGAGATGAACTGCGTCGAGAATATGCTGATCTCTCTGCCGCACCGCAAGCTGTCGATCTGGGACGCGTTCCGGCGCAACACCAGCGAAGATCGCGAGAGGGCCGAACATCTGCTGGATTTCGTCGGGCTTTTCGAAAAGCGCTGGCTGCAGGCCAGTTCGCTGAGTTTCGGCCAGCAAAAGCTGCTGGAATTCGCCATGGCGCTGATGAACGAACCCACGGTTTTGCTGCTGGACGAGCCGACGGCGGGCATCAACCCGACGCTGATCAACGGGCTGATCGACCGCCTGCGCCGCGCCAATACAGAGTTCAGCATCACGCTTTTCATCATCGAACACAACATGCGCGTCATCATGAACATGGCCGACACGATCTATTGCCTTGCCCATGGCCAGATGCTGGCATCGGGCAAGCCCGAAGAGATTCAGGACGACCAGCGCGTGATCGACGCATATCTGGGGGCGCATTGATGTCTGGCAACAAACGCTCCACCGGATATCACGGCGGCTCTGTCGATACGGTGATCTCTGTCGAGGCGGTGACCCGGCAGGCCGCCGAGATCGCGCAGAAGATCGAGGCCAGCGACCTGATGGCGCTGGCCAATGACGATCCTTATATCGTGCTGGAAGACCTGCACGCAGGCTATGGCCAGATGGAGATCCTGCACGGGCTGAATCTGGCGGTGGCGCGCAAGCAGTCGCTGTGCCTGATCGGCCCGAACGGTGCCGGCAAGTCGACGATCCTGCACGCCATATTCGGCTTCAACAACATCTTCTCGGGTTCCGTGAAGATCGGCGACGGGCCGCAAAAGCGCGACATCACCAATCTGACCGCGCAGTCCAAGCTGAAACAGGCGGGCATCGCCTATATCCTGCAGGACAAGTCCGTCTTCCCGGGCATGACGGTAGAGGAAAACCTGTGGATGGGCGGGTTCCTGAAGGACAACCCATCCCAGGCCAAGGAGGCCGCCGAGAAGGTATTCGAGAAGTACCCCCGCCTGGCGGCGCGGCGCAAACATCAGGCCAAGGTGCTGTCGGGCGGCGAGCGACGCCTGCTGGAAATCTCCCGCGCGCTGGTGATGAACCCAGAGATATTGCTGGTCGACGAGCCGTCAATAGGGCTGGAGCCGCGTTTTATCGATAAGGTGTTCGAGATCTTGTATGACCTGCAGCACAACGAGGGAAAGACCATCGTGATGGTGGAACAGAACGCCAAGAAGGGGCTGGGGTTCGCCGATATCGGCTATGTGCTGGTTTCGGGCGAACTGGCGATTGCCGGCAAGGGTGACGACCTGCTGGAAAATCCCGATGTCGGAAGGTTGTTCCTCGGCGGCTGAGGCGACGGTAGGATGGGTGATTTCACCCATCTTTCTTCAGAGCCAGCGGCGGACAACCGCTCAGACCTGGCCGGGCAAATTGATCGCCGCGGGTTTTGCGGGCACGATCGGGCAAGACCCGCTCGGTAAAAGGCATGTCCCTGCCTTGGCAAACACCTGGAGACCAAACCATGACTAATCCTGAACTGCCTGCCGTGGCCTTCGCCGCCGCGCTGCTGATGGCCGGGGCCGCTTTGGCCGATGCCTCCAAGATGTACGGCACCTGGGTGCCGGTCGGGGAGCAATGCGAGCTCGACGGCATGGTCAACAGCGCGGGCCTGACCGTGGGCCAATACGGCGTGGCCTATTTCGAACACCGCTGCGACACCCTCGAAGCGCCTCTGGCCTCGGAAGACGGAACCTCTCTGACCTACGCGCTGAGCTGCGACAACGGCGTCGATACCTGGAACCAGACCACGGTTTTCACGCTCAGCCCCGACGACCAACTGACCATCCTGAACGTCGACGGCGCCGGCTTTGCCGCCCAGAGGTGCCCGTAAGCGCCGGTCGTGTATGACAAGGTTTCATACCGTCTCCCGGTTGGGGCGGATGGCACGACGAAGAAACCCTGGCAGTATTCTTCCGGGCGAACTGGCGATTGCCCAGGGGAATCGGCTGAACTTTACGGCATGATAACTCTTTCGAGATAGCCGTCATCCCAGGCGGCTGAATGGCGTTTCATCGGCAAACTCTTTTACCAGGGGATGTTCTCAGCAGGTTGCATGCAGCACGCTCTATGGTGGCGAAGTTAGCTGCCGCGTTACCGGTTCGAATACGGTGCTGG
>JAAELR010000305.1 GCA_024226455.1 Paracoccaceae bacterium | reverse complement strand
CACCGCCGTCGGCATCTACCCGCAGGGGGCATCGCCCTATGGTGTGATGGATATGGGCGGTAATCTTTGGGAGTGGTGCCATAATAAATATGGTGAACCGGAATGTAACACCCCGGATGCTAGTAATGATTCTCGCGTGTTGCGCGGCGGCTCCTGGCTCTACAATCCAGGGGGTGCGCGCGCGGCCGACCGGGGCGGGGGCGATCCAGGCGACCGTGGCAGCCTCGTCGGTTTTCGGGTGTTGTGTTCTGGCCCATTATGAATACTGGACACTGGTGGGCGGACGCAGTCCGCCCACGCGGTTTTTTTTTCGTATGGTTTTCGGTATGCTAGCGGTGCTGACCTGATCGTCAGTCGGGCGCCCCGGAAGCTGTTGGGCGTGTTGCGCGGCGGCTCCTGGATCAACAATCCAAGGAATGCGCGCGCGGCCAACCGGAACAGGAACAATCCAGACAACCGTGACAACAACGTCGGTTTTCGGGTGTTGTGTTCTGGCACAGAGTTCCGGTCTCCAGTGCCGATAGGTTCCGCCGACCAAGGTTTGCGGGATGGGGCGGAGACGGAAAAATGGCGCGGGTGCGTCCGGTCCGCACAGGCGCATGTCTGTCGGGCATATATAGAAAAAAGGCATTCCCTGGGCTTCGGTCCCGGAATGCCTTATTTTCTTGTGGGCTCCGTACGTTTGATCCAGCCTCCCAGCATCCGCCCAAGCTCCATCACCATGCGGCTGACATGTTCATACTGGCTGTCATTCAGCCAGCGCCAGTGGTGTATGAGGCGCAGGTAGATCCGTACCCGGTTCAGTGCTCCATCCGCTTGACGCAGGGCGTTGATACGGTGCTGTCCCCTGAGGGATTGGGCCTCCAGCAAGCGCTCCTGAAAGTCGAGCGCTGCGTCACTGAGCCGACGTGTAACCGTATGCCTGTAGATACGCGGGAAGCGCTCCACCTTTGGCAACAGCCTTCGAGTGAAATCACGTAAGGTGGTGGAGGCAAGCCGACGCTTGGGGACCAGTTTCGATGCTTGGCAAAAGGGGGGGATCAGTTTTGCGGAGTTCGATGCCAGTGTGCAGGGTTGGATCAACCATGTGCGTTATGGGGACAGTTGGGGGCTGCGCTGGCATTTGCTGGGCCGGTTTCGCTGGAAAAAAACCGCGACCGCCGCTACGCGGCGGTGAAGTGGGGGCGGACTGCGTCCGCCCTCAGTGTCCAGTATTCATAATGGGCCAGAACACAACACCCGAAAACCGACGTCGTCGCCCCGGTAGCCTGGATAGTGCCCGCCCCGGCCGGCCGCGCGCGCACTCCTTGGATCGTGGATCCAGGAGCCGCCGCGCAACACGCGCATCTCTTCACCCGCCAGATAGTCATCGTTCCACTCATCCAATTGTGGTAGGGGATAGTTTTCCCGCCAGCGGGTAGTACACCACTCCCAGACGTTTCCGGCCTGGTCATAGAGCGCCTCCAGTGGCTCACCGGGCAGTTGCAGCTCATCTATGGGAGCGATGGCCCCGTTCCGGGCCGGCGGGAAGAGCCCCACGGCGCAAGCGGCGCCGATTCCGGCCTCTTCTGTATTGCACATCACCGCATCATCCGGCCAGTCGTCTCCCCAGGGCCAGCGCAGCCCCTCCGGCCCGCGGGCGGCCCACTCCCACTCCGCCTCGGTGGGCAGGCGAATAAGCCGTTCTTCCGGCAGCAGCCCCGCCTCCCGGTATCGCAGCGTCAGCCAGTGGCAGTAGGCGACCGCCTCGTGCCAGCAGACGCCGGTCACCGGGTGGTTGTCCAGGGTTAGGTCAGGGCTCTCCCACCCGGAGGGCGCCGTGCGGTCCTCCCCTTCAAGCACCTGTTTTACGCCCGCACCGGTCCACCATGGCGCCTTCCTGTCCCGGTAGCCCCCCTCCTCGACGAACGGGCGGTATTGGGCCACGGTGACCGGATAGGCGGCGAGCAAGAAGGGAGAGATGGTCAGTGTCTCTTCGCCCTCCCACTTCTCGTAATTATCTGCATCCTGGTCCGGTGTATCTCTCATCCCCTCACCGAGCTTTACCCCCTCCCGGCCCTGGATGGGAGCCCAGGCCATCCGCGGGAGGCCCTTATCGCGGTCGCAGTCGATGCCGGGGCGCCGATCCTCCAGTTTCTCTAATGCGGTGTGCAGGGGTTCCTCCTCCAGCGAGAGCCGCTGCTGCTCCTTCTGGTTGCCGAGAAAGCCGCGCAGGCGGTCGCGCAGGCGGGCCTTGACCCGTTGCAACGCGGCGTGGGCGACCGGCCATTGGCCCGGCCCGAATCGGCCTTCGGCGCGGAGGCTGATATCCTCCACCATCCCCGGCAGTCCGGATACCCGTCCCTGCAACAGGATGGCCTCGGCCAGCACCTCCAGGAAGGCGGCCATCTGCTTGGCCTCCAGGGCCTGCGTGGCCAGCTCCAGCCCCTCGTGGGCGTACTTCTCCGCCTCCTCCAGTCGGCTCTCCGAGAGCGACTTCCGGCACTTTTTCAGCAACCCATCGAGTGCTTCCTGTTGCTGTTTACCGGCCATCTTCGGGGCCATGCGACTTTTCGGCTTTGCTCCCTTGGTGGCCGTTTCAGCGACCCCGGTCTCGGCCTCGGGTGCCTTCAGCTCCGCCTCTTCCGCCTCAGTCGCTTCCTCCGCCTCGGTCGCCTCCTCCGGTTGTTCGTCCGTGCCGCCGAAGCGGATATAGCCGAACAGCTCGGACTGCTCCTTGAAACGCTCTATCAGCGGCGCTCCTTCCTCTTTGGGTGT
>JAAELR010000304.1 GCA_024226455.1 Paracoccaceae bacterium | reverse complement strand
TCAGCACGGGAATTATGAAGGGGCGCCGGTGGATGGCAGTGTTTGGGACGAGGGTGAGACCGGCGGGGGGCGCGTCTTCCGTGGCGGTTCCTGGCGCGGCGGCGCGCGTAGCTGCCGTTCCGCGTGCCGTGACTGGGACCCCCCCGGCTACCGGGATGGCCTCCTGGGCTTCCGTTGTGCCCGAGTTCAGGAGTGAGCATGGCAAGCCGGACAGGAGCGGAGCGTTCGCGGGCCGGGGATGGGCCGAAGGCGGAGCCCGGCCCACCCTGGACCGGGTACGCGGAGCGGGGCTGAGTCACCATGCGGATGAGATTTTTCACCATACCGGTCTTTGCCGGTGATGAGGCCACGGCGGAGCTGGACCGGTTTCTTGCTTCCCATCGTATCCTCGGCACTGACCGCCAGTTTGTACAGGATGGCGTCAATAGCGCCTGGTGCCTCTGCGTCAGCTACCTGGAGGCCGGTGATCGGCCCGCACCAGTGAAACGGGGCAGGGTGGACTATAAAGAACTGCTCAGCGAACACGACTTTGCTATCTACTCCCGGCTGCGTGATCTGCGCAAACGCCTGGCCGAACAGCAGGGGGTGCCTGCTTACGCCCTCTTCACCAACGAGCAGCTGGCCGCCATGGTCAAGCAACGGGTTAGTACCCGATCCCAGTTGCAGGCGATCTCCGGCGTGGGCGAGGGCAGGGCGGAGAAGTATGGCCAGGCCTTTCTCTCCCAGCTCCAACAGGCCCGGACTGAGCTTCCCGCCCCGGTCCCCGGGAAAAATAGTGAAACGTAGCTCCGTCGGCCTGGAGACCGTCTCCGACTGGCATAACCTGGCCGCGGCGTTCGGTCGTGCCGCCGCCGGTTGCGGCAGGAACCCGGCGGTGGAGTGTTTTCGCGCCGATCTGGAGCCCAACCTGGAGCGGTTGCGCCGACAACTCCTGGGGGAGTGCGTACCCGTCGGCGAGATGACCAGCTTTCGCATCCGCGATCCCAAGCCCCGCATCATCCATGCCCCCTGTTTTCGTGAGCGGGTGCTGCACCACGCCCTGATCGCTTATGTGGGGCCGGTGCTGGATCGGGCGCTGGTGGACGACACCTTCGCCTGCCGCAAGGGCAAGGGCGGCCTGGCGGCGGTCCAGCGTTGCCAGCACCACCTCCGACGTTTTCCCTGGTATGTGCAGATCGATATCCGCGCCTATTTCGCCAGTATCGATCAGCGGATCCTGCTGGACCTGCTGCGGCGCAAGTTCAAGGATGGGGGCCTGTTACGGCTCCTGGAGTCTATCGTCTCGGCCCACCGGACCGGGCCGGGAAAGGGACTTCCTATCGGCGCCCTGACCTCGCAGCACTTTGCCAACTTCTATCTCTCCGGTCTGGACCGCTGGCTGTTGGAGACGGCGCGGGTCAGGGGACTGGTGCGCTATATGGATGATCTGGTGTGGTGGTGCGATGACAGGCATCAGGCCCGGGAGACCCTGCGCCAGGCCCACGATTTCGTCACCGGCCGACTCGGCCTGACCATCAAGCGGCCGGAGCGCATCGGCCGGAGTCGGGACGGTCTGCCATTTTGCGGTTATCGGGTAACGCCCGGGGCCCTGTTACTGTCGAGGCGGCGCAAGCGCCGTTACATCCAGCGGCGCAGGTACTGGGAATCAAGTTACTCCCAGGGGCGTATCGACGCCCTGGCTCTCCAGGCCGGATATGCGGCAACAGTTGGCATAACGGCCCATGCCTCTGCAACCGCCTGGCGGAGTGAACAGCTTCGCCGCCAGCCGCTGGCGGAATCCCTTGAGAGTATTTAAACCTAGAATCCACGGTTGACCGCTCCATTCTGTGAACTTAATGTTATGAAAACTATTAACCTCGATTTACCTGTTCACTTGCTGGACGAATCACGCTACAGGGCGGATTGCACGCTTGCGACGGCC
>JAAELR010000303.1 GCA_024226455.1 Paracoccaceae bacterium | reverse complement strand
CTCCACCACGATCAGGCACTGGTGGTACTGGCTCCGGTTTCGGCTCAGCAACTGCTCCAGCTCATCCAGATCGTTATGCCGGAAGTCCATGCGCCGCGCCCCGGAGGCCAGTGCGCCCTGCAGCACGCTGCTGTGGATCAGTTCATCGTGCACGATCAGGTCGCCCGGTCCGAGCAGGTGCGAAATCACCGTCTCGTTGGTACCGAAACCACTGACGAAGACCAGGGCGTCCTCGGCCCCGGTGAGTGCGGCCAGGTCCCGCTCCAGGGCACGGTGGAAGGGCCGCTCGCCGGAGGCGATGCGACTGGCGGAAACCGAGGTCCCATAGGTGTCAATGGCGGTCCGGGCTGCGGCGCATACACGAGGGTCATCCGCCAAGCCCAGATAGTTGTAACAGGAAAAGTTAACGGCCGGCTGACCCTCCATGCTGCAATTGGGGCTCGAATAACCGTCCAGGGGTCGGAAAAACGGCAATATTATACCCATGCCGTGGAATCGTTCCCGCTGCTGGCGGAAGGATTCAGGGACCGCCAACGGTACCGGTGGTACAGCGGTTGGTGGCGGGACGGAAGCGGCCTGGGCATCTTTTCGCCTGCGCTCCCTCAACAGGGCCGCCAGTTGCCGGCGCTTCTCCTCCAGCGATGGCTCGGTAGTCTCACTCATCGCTATACTCCCTCCGAACGGGATTGCTCGTCACCCTGCATCTGCTCCAGCATGGCGTCCACCTGTTCCTCGGACAAGGAGGCCACGTCCACCACCTCCTCGGGGGCATTGCCCGTGCCGGCAGCGACGATACGAGGCCACAGAATGGCCGCCAGTCGCGTTGGTCCAGGGCCCTTGACCAGATCGTCGCCCCGTACCTTGACTCTCAGTCGTTCCTGCGCGGCCAGGGTGAATTCAAACGCCATCAGAGAGTCCATTCCCAGCGAGTTAAAACTGGCCGACATATCCACCTGCTCCGGGGTCAGACGTAAAACCCGGGCCACCTCTTCGGCGAGGATATCAGCCAGCAGCTGCTGGCCCTGCTCCGGGTCCATACCTGCGAAGTCGGGTCGGGCGGCATCCCCGAAACTGCTGTCGCTCTCCCCCTGGCCCACCAGCCCGGCATAGGGCGAGGCCTCCGGCAGGTCGCCGTTGAGGCGTCCCCAATGGGCCCAATCCAGGCTAAACACCCCCGCCTCCGCGGCACCAGACTGCAGGCAGGCCTCCAGGCCCGCCAGGGCCGTATCGGTTTCCAGGGCCTGCACCCCCAGCGAGGCGAGGTGGCGGGCCACGTCCGGGTCCCGGGCGAGCATGCCGGTCTCGGCGATTGCCCCCCAGGCCACGCTCAGAGCCGGCAGTCCGGCGCTGCGCCGCTGTACCGCCAGGCCATCCAGGAAGGCGTTGGCCGCCGCGTAGTTGGCCTGCCCGGTATTGCCCACGACGGCGCTCACCGAGGAGAACAGCACGAACAGGTCCAGCTCCAGGTCCAGCTCCAGACTGATCCGGGGCAGGCGCAAGGCCGAGCGCACCTTGGCGTCGAACACCCGGGCGAAGGTCTCGGGGGTTTGGGCATCGATCCCGGCGTCCGCCAGCACCCCGGCGCAGTGCAGAATGCCGCGCAAGGGGGGGTGGTCCTGGTCCCGGGTATCCAGCAGTCGACGTACGTCCTGCTCGCAGCTGACATCGGCAACAGCCTCCAGCACTTCTATGCCACGCGCACGCAGTGCCTCCAGCGCCTGCCGGGCCTCGTCGTCGGCGACGCCGTGTCGGCCCGCCAGCACTAGGTGACGGGCCCCGTGGTCCGCCAGCCAGGCGGCGGTGCGCAAACCGAAACCACCAAAACCACCGGTCACCAGGTAGGCGGCCTGCGGGTTGAGCATCCGGCGGACGTCGAAACGCTCTCCGGCCAGAAGCAGCCCCCGGCAACCGCGTTCGGTGAGGTCCACGGCGATCCTGCCCAGATGAGTGGACTCCCAGATGCAGCGGAATGCGTCTTCCGTCTCGGTGGCAGGCAGGACCAGGCTTGGGATGGGTTGATAGGCACCTTCCTCGAAGGCCGTACGAGTCCGCAACAGGGTATTGACAAATACCTGAGTCCGTTGTGCGAGCAGGCGATCGGTATCCACGGAGATGAACGAGAGGTTCTCCTGGAAGGCGGCCTGGGACAGACCGCGGTTGGCGCTGATGTCGCCCTTGCCGATCTCCACCAACCGACCGTAAGGGGCCAGAGCCGCCAAGGTGGCCTCCTGAGCGTCGCCGCTGAGGAAATTCAGGGCGACGTCCACCCCCCGACCATCGGTAGCGGCACGGACCTGGTCGAGAAAATCCAGGGAGCGCGAATCAAACACCAGTTCGGCTCCCAATTCCAACGCCCTCGCCCGTTTCTCGGGGGAACCGGCCGTGGCGATCACGCGGGCACCTCGATGCCGGGCCACTTGGACCGCGGCGTGCCCCACACCGCCAGCGGCAGAGTGCAGCAGCACCGTCTCACCAGGCTCCAGCCTGGCCATGTCCAGCAAGGCTCGCTCGGCGGTAACGAAGGCTACCGCCAGCCCGGCCACTTCGGCTTGGGAGCCGATGTCAGGCCACTTGATCACCGGGGAACTCGCCGGGTTCAGAGTGACGAAGGAGCGGAAGGTCCCCTGGGCAGCGCAGCAGATTACAAGGTCGCCGGGAACGAACTCCTGGACGTCCGCACCCACTCTTTCCACTACGCCCGCGCAATCCATGCCCAGGGAGTAACCAAAAAAGGTCCCTTTCAGGGCCGCGTGG
>JAAELR010000302.1 GCA_024226455.1 Paracoccaceae bacterium | reverse complement strand
TGCTCGATCCGGGGACCGGGGAGCGAGACCTGAGGCACCGCGCCGTGCTTGGCGACACGCTGGTGATCTATGGCGGCGAAGGCGCGCTGACCCGATCCACCGACGGGGGCGAAAGCTTTGCCAGCGTCGATCCGGGGACCGAGAGGCGAGACCTGCGGGGCCACGCCGTTCTTGGCGACACGCTGGTGATCTATAGCAGGGGCGGCGCGCTGACCCGATCCACCGACGGGGGCGAAAGCTTTGCCAGGGTCGATCCGGGGACCGGGACGCGGGGCCTTTTGGGCCACGCCGTGCTTGGCGACACGCTGGTGATCTATGGCTGGGGCGGCGCGCTGCTGGCGCTGGATGACCGTCAGGCGCGGGCGGTGGCCGGTCTGGCCGCGACGGCGACGACGGGTGACGCAGAGTTGTTCGAATTTCTCGATACAAGGCAGGATCACCTGAAGGACAACAAGGAAATTCGCGCGATCCGCGAGGCGTTGCTGGATATCCGCGCCCGGCGTGACACGCTGTTGACCCTTGTTGCGGAAACCCAGGCCACAAGGGATGAGCTGGACAGCGGTCTGACGGCGCGGTTGCTGCGCCAGGAGGCGCGGCTGAGCTTTCAGGGGTTCATGTCGGCCTGCCACGGCAACGCGCTGTCGGGCGAAAACGGCGATGCGGTCGACAAGGTGACGCTGGCCTGTCTGGAGGGCTGGAAGGCACAGCAGGGATCCCAGGCAGAGACATGGTGGACGACGCTGGCAGAGCAGGTGCCGCCGGGCGTTCTGCTGCTGTTCCTGCTGGCCACGCTGGGCGGGCTTTACCGCTATAACCTGCGGCTGGCGGGGTTTCACGCGTCGCGGGCGGATGTGCTGGAGCTGATGCAGATGTCGGGCGGGTTCGACGCCGGGGTGCTGAGCCAGATCAGCGACGCCATGGCCGCCGACAAGGTAGAGTTCGGCAAGGGCAACACACCCTCGGATCAGGCGGTAGCGATTGCACGGGCGGTGATGGCGCGCAAGGACTAGCGGGCGCGGGGCTGTCGGCGGTGAACTGACCGGCTGCCGGTGCTATGCCACGGCGCTTTGCCCGCGGGCCTCGTCCATCAGGCGGCGCATT
>JAAELR010000301.1 GCA_024226455.1 Paracoccaceae bacterium | reverse complement strand
GCCGTGGGCCAGGCATAGTTGAAGTCGCCGCGCAGGTGCTTGGACGCCATCACGTCATAGGCGCCGCCATAGGCCTTGCGGGTGATCACCGTGACCTTGGGCACTGTCGCCTCGCCATAGGCAAACAGCAGTTTCGCCCCGTGCTTGATGACGCCGCCATATTCCTGAGAGGTCCCGGGCAGAAAGCCGGGCACGTCGACCAAGGTCAGGATCGGTATCTCGAAGGCGTCGCAGAACCGCACGAAACGGGCCGCCTTGCGGCTGCTGTCGATGTCGAGACAACCGGCCAGCACCATCGGCTGGTTGGCCACAACGCCCACGGTCTGGCCTTCCAGCCGCATGAAACCGGTCAGGATGTTGCGCGCGAAATCGGCCTGGATCTCAAAGAAATCGCCCTCGTCGGCGACCTTGCGGATCAGCTCGTGCATGTCATAGGGCGTGTTGGGGTTGTCGGGCACCAGCGTGTCGAGGCTGTTCTCGACCCGCGCCGGGCTGTCGAAGAACGGTCGCTTGGGGGGCTTTTCGCGGTTGTTCAAAGGCAGGTAGTCGACCAGACGGCGTATCTCTGTCAGCGCGTCGACGTCGTTTTCAAAGGCCCCGTCGGCCACAGAGGACTTTTTCGTGTGGGTCGAGGCGCCGCCCAGTTCCTCTGCCGTCACCACCTCGTTGGTCACGGTCTTGACCACGTCGGGGCCGGTGACGAACATGTATGACGAGTCCTTCACCATGAAGATGAAGTCGGTCATCGCCGGGCTATAGACCGCGCCGCCGGCGCAGGGGCCCATTATTACGCTGATCTGCGGCACCACTCCGCTGGCCATGATGTTGCGCTGGAACACCTCGGCATAGCCCGCCAGCGAGGCGACACCTTCCTGAATGCGGGCGCCGCCGCTGTCGTTGATACCGATAACCGGGGCGCCGTTCTGCATCGCCATGTCCATGATCTTGCAGATCTTCTGGGCGTGGGTTTCCGACAATGACCCGCCAAAGACGGTGAAATCCTGGCTGAACACATAGACCATGCGGCCATTGATGGTGCCCCAGCCGGTGACCACGCCATCGCCCGAGGGCCGTTCCGACTGCATGTCGAAATCGGTGCAGCGATGGGCGACGAACATGTCGAATTCCTCGAAACTGTCCTCGTCCATCAACAGCTCGATACGTTCGCGCGCGGTCAGCTTGCCCTTGGCGTGCTGGCTGTCGATGCGGCGCTGACCGCCGCCGGCCCGTGCGGTGGCGCGGCGATCTTCGAGTTCCTGCAGAATGTCTTTCATGGCGCGTCCAATTCTCTTGCCTCGGTCCGGGTTTGCGGCAATCTACGCGCGGCGGGCGGGCGAGTGAAGCAAATTCCGGTAAATTTGCAAACCACTGGCCAGCCTGGTGACGCAAACTGCAAAGTTGGAAACATGCGCAGCGATACCCTGATCCAGATCGTATCTGTTCATGCCGAGGGCGAGGTCGGCAATGTGGTGACCGGAGGCGTTGCCCCGCCGCCGGGGCGGACGCTGTGGGACCAGCGCGACTGGCTGGCCGCCGACGGGGCGCTGCGCGACCTGCTGCTGAACGAACCGCGCGGCGGGGTGTTCAAGCATATCAACCTGCTGGTGCCGCCGAAACATCCCGACGCCGCCATGGGACTGCTGATCATGGAGCCGGTGCATACCCCGCCCATGTCCGGCAGCAACACCATCTGCGCGGCCACGGTGCTGCTCGATACCGGCATCCTGCCGATCACCGGGGACATCACCGAGTTCAACCTAGAGGTTCCCGCCGGGCTGATCGCAGTGCGTGCCTTCTGTCGCGACGGCAAGGCCGAGAGTGTCGAGTTCACCAACGTGCCCAGCTTCGCCGACAAGCTTGACGTTCGGCTGGAGGTCGAGGGGTATGGCACGCTGACCGTCGATACCGCTTGGGGCGGCGACAGCTATTGTATCGTGCGGGCCGGGGAACTGGGCTTTGCCCTCACCCCCGACGAAGGCGCCGACCTGGCTCGTCTGGGCGCCGAGATCACCCGCGCCGCCAACCGGCAGATCGGGTTCAGCCACCCGACCCGGCCCTGGGATTTCATCTCGTTTTGCCAGTTCGCCGCGCCGGTCGACCGGTCGCGCGAGATCCCCGAGGGCAAGAGCGCCGTCGTCATCGACCCCGGCAAGATCGACCGGTCGCCCTGCGGCACCGGCTGTTCGGCCCGGATGGCGGTGATGCATGCCAAGGGCCAGTTGCGCCAGGGCGACCGCTATACCGGCCGCTCGATCATCGGCGGGCGGTTCGATTGCGCGATCTCGGGCACCACAACGGTGGGCGGCAAACCGGCGATCGTTCCGACCATCCGCGGCCGTGCCTGGATCACCGGCACGCACCAGATCATGCGCGACCCGACCGACCCGTGGCCCGGCGGCTACCGCGTCGCCGATACCTGGCCCGGGTGCTGACGACCCGCCCCTTGGCCCATGGACATCCCCCCCGGCCCGGCATAACAGCCGGTGATGCAACATTTTCCTGCGGTCCGTTTCCTCGACCGCTCAACCCCACCGCATGTCCTGACGCTGATCGTGATCGCCGGCGTTTCGGCGTTGTCGATGAACATCTTCCTGCCCTCGTTGCCGGGCATGGCAGAGCATTTCGGCACCGAGTACCGGCTGATGCAACTGAGCGTTCCGGTCTATCTGTGGGTCAACGCTGGCCTGCAGATCGTCGTCGGCCCGGTCTCTGACCGGTTCGGGCGCCGCCCGGTGGTGCTGACCGGTCTATTCGTCTTTCTGCTGGCCACGCTGGGATGCCTGCTGGCGCCGACGGTCGAGATCTTCCTGGCCTTTCGCATGGCGCAGGCAGTGGTGGTGGTCGGCATGGTGCTGAGCCGCGCCATCGTGCGCGACATGGTGCCTGCGGATCAGGCGGCGTCGATGATCAGTTATGTCACCATGGGCATGGTCGTAGTGCCGATGATCGGGCCGGCAATCGGCGGGCTTCTTGACGAGGCGTTCGGCTGGCAGGCGAATTTCTGGATACTGGCGCTGTTCGGCCTTCTGGCCTTCTGGCTGTGCTGGAGCGACCTGGGAGAGACCGCGACCGCCCGCAGCAGCAGCTTCAGGGAACAGTTCCGGCAGTATCCCGAATTGCTGCTGGCGCGGCGGTTCTGGGGCTATTGCCTGGCCGCCACCTTTGGCGCCGGGTCGTTCTTTGCCTTTCTCGGCGGCGCGCCTTTCGTGGGGTCCGAGGTCTACGGGCTGGAACCGGCCTGGCTGGGGCTCTATTTCGCCACGCCGTCGGTGGGCTATTTTCTCGGCAATTTCCTGTCCGGGCGCTATTCGGTCCGCCACGGGATCAACCGCATGATCCTGATCGGGGCGGCCATTGTGGTGGCCGGCGTTGCGGCGCTGATGGCGACGCTTCTGGCCGGGCTCGGTTCGGCCGAGGTGTTCTTTGGTTTCATGTCCCTGGTCGGGCTGGGCAACGGGCTGGTGATGCCCAACGCCACTGCCGGGATGCTGTCGGTGCGGCCACATCTGGCGGGCTCTGCCAGCGGGCTGGGCGGCGCCATGATGATCGGCGGCGGCGCGGGGCTGGCGGCCCTGTCCGGCGCGCTTCTAACGCCAGAGTCCGGCGCCATGCCGCTGGTGGTGATCCAGATTTGCACCGCGGCGCTGTCGCTACTGGCGATCCTCTATGTGATCCAGCGCGACCGCAGGCTGGCGATGACCGCAGGGCGGTTCTGATCCGGCGCGGACCAGGTTTGCAAAGGCTGGCCAGCCAGTCTGCAAACCTGTAAATACCGCCTATGGCAACCCAGAAACTCTATGCCGGTGTCAAGCTGCGCGAGATCCGCTCGCGGCTGGAACTGACCCAAAAGGCCTTTGCCGAAAAGCTCGGTATCTCGCTGCCCTACCTCAACCAGATGGAAAACAATCACCGCCCGGTTTCTGCCGGAGTGGTGCTGGCGCTGGCGCAGGAGTTCGGCACCGACGTGACAGAGCTTTCCACCGGCGACGCCGAGCGCATGGTGGTCGATATGCGCGAGGCGTTTGCCGACCCGGTCTTTGCCGACGCCGCGCCGCCGCTGGGTGACTTGCGCCTGACCGCCTCTAACGCGCCGGCGCTGGCGAGGGCCTTTCTGTCACTGCACCGGGCCTATCGCCAGACCCATGAACGGCTCGCCTCGCTGGATGAAGCGCTGGGGCGCGAGGACAGTTCGGTGCAGCCCAGCCCCTGGGAAGAGGTGCGGGACTTCTTTCACTATTGCGACAACTACATCGATGCGGTGGATCGGGCCGCAGAGCATTTCACGCGTGGCAAAGGCGATGGCAAGCCCCTGGCGGAAACCGCTGTTGCGCTACTTGAAGAACGCGGGCTAAGCGTTTCTTTTCAAGAGGGTGGCACCCTTCGCTCATTTGATGCCTCAACCGGGCGCCTGATGCTCTCTGCCCGCGCCAGCAGCGCTACTCAGCAGTTCCAACTGCTGCATCAGGTTGCATTGATCACGCAAGATCAGCTCTTGGATGCCACGCTGGATCTGGCCCGGTTCCAGACCGAAGAGGCCCGCGCCATCGCCAAGATCGGGCTGGCCAACTACTTTGCCGGCGCGGCGTTGCTGCCCTATGGCGCCTTCCTGGACGCCGCCGCCGAAACCCGCCACGATCTGGAGCGGCTGGCCGACATTTTCGGCGCCTCGATCGAACAGATCGCACACCGGCTCTCGACCCTGCAGCGTCCGGGTGCCAAGGGGGTGCCGTTCTTTTTCGTCCGCGTCGATCAGGCCGGAACGATCACCAAACGCCACTCTTCCACGCGGCTGCAATTCGCCCGCTTCGGCGGCGCCTGCCCGCTTTGGAATGTGCACCAGGCGTTCGAGACGCCAGGCCGGTTTCTGCGGCAACTGGCCCAGACACCGGACGGGGTGCGCTATTTGTGCCTGGCGCGTGATGTCAGCAAACCGGGTGGCAGTTTCACCGCGCCGGTGCGCCGCTATGCCATCGGGCTTGGCTGCGAAACCGCCCATGCCGGACGGCTGGTCTATGCCGACGATCTCGACGTGTCGAACCACGCGGCCTATCAGCCGATCGGCATTTCCTGCCGGATCTGCGAACGCAACGACTGCCACCAGCGCTCGGTACCGCCGCTGGAGCGCCGCCTGAGCGTCGATCACCACCGGCGCGGGGTGCTGCCCTACAGCATCGGCTGACTACGCCGCGGCCGCGGCGGCGGCCAGAATCCTGTAAATCTCGTCCTTGAGGGCAACGCGCTGCTTGCGCATCGCCACCTCGGTCAGTTCCTCGACAGGCTCCACATTGGTCTCGGCCCGGTGGATGGTCCGGTTGATCTCGTGATAGTCGTCGAACAGCTTGGCAAAATGTGCGTCCTCGGTCTTCAGCTTGTGCATCCGGTCGGCATGTTCGGGAAACTCGTCGGCCAGTTCATGCGGCGTGTGGGACATCTTTGCGCCTCCTCTTTCAAAGCCCTTTTGCCGTCAGGTTATGACGCGTGCAGCCGGCGGGCTTTGACTCCGATCAAATCAGCGGCGCGACCGGCGCCAGCCCGCGGCCACCGCGTCGCTTTCAGAGCAGAACCAGCGCTCGCCCTTTGCCGGGCTGATCCGGGTGTTGTGGTAATGCCTCTGCCCCGGCATGTGGTAGATCCGGCCCGACCCCGAGATGTTGCCCTTGATCACGCAGGCCCCGGGCGCAATGCTGCCCGGGGCGGCGGAACTGGCGCGATAGTCAGAGGGCGACTGCATCTCTCCGCGCCAGATACCGCGCGCCGCGACAAAGGCGGATTTCTCCTCGTCGACATAGTCGAGCGCATAGCGGCGGAAGGCCTCTGCGATGCCTTCGGCCACCAGATGCGCCCCGATATCCTGCCCGCCAACACGGCACCGGGCCACCACGCGCCCGTAAACATCGGTGGTCACCCGGTCGCAGGTCGAGCGTTTCCCCTGATAGAGCGCCCGCACCCGGCGCTGCGCCCAGCGCCCGCAATCCCAGCTTTCGCCGTCGGCGGTACAGGGCTGGCCGATCTCGGGCGCGTCGATGCCGTAAAGCCGCACCCGCGTGCCGCCAACGTCCAGCGTGTCCCCGTCGACAACCCGGACCGTGCCGGCGAATGTCTCGGCCTGCGCGGTGCCGGACAGGACAAGCCACAGCCCGAGGATGGTGGTTCTCAACATAAGTTAACAAATGCTGAATCGGGCCGAGGTCCTCAAGGCAAAAATGAAGACCGGGCCGCCGGTCCGGACTTTGCGTCCGGTGAGATGGTTTCATGCTGACAATCTCTGGGCACCAGAGGTTGAACCTCATGCACCCTCGGCCCGCAGCACCTCATAATCGACCATGACATGGGCGCGATAGGCGGGCCGGCGGGTCAGACGGCGGTAGTAGGCTTCGACCGCCGGGCGCGGGCGGCGCGGGATGTCGATATCGAACCAGCGGAAAAGCAGATGGCCGATGACGATATCCGCCGTGGTAAAGCCGTTGCCGGCGACGAAATCCTGTGCCGAGACCTGAGGTTCCAGCAGGTCCAGATGGGTTTCGAACACGGCCACAGCGCCCGCCAGCGCCGTCTCGTCACGGTCACGGGCGGCGGTTCGCACCCGGGACCAGAAGATCGGCACGGTGAAGGCTCGCGCCAAATCGTTCTTGCCCCATTCCGCCCACATGTCCACCGCCGCGCGCTCTGCCGGATCGGCGGGCCAGAAGGCGCCGCCGTCACCATAGCGCGCCGCCAGATAGCGCAGGATCGCTGCGCTTTCCCAGACCACCAGATCGCCGTCGCGCAGTACCGGCACCAGCCCGCGCGGGTTCATGCCGCGAAATTCCGGCGTGTCGGTGCCGCCGTACACATGGCCGAAGTTCAGCCGTTCATGCGCCAGCCCCAGTTCGGCCACCGCCCACATCACCAGTTGCACGTTCGACGAGGTCGCGCGGCCATATATGGTCAGCAACTTCTCACCCCCCTCTGGCACGCCCGCCGGTCAATTCTGCCGCTGGAACCGCAGCGTGTCGCCACCCTTTACCGGCACCAGCTCTAGCGTCCGGGTATCGGCGCGGGCCACGCCGTAGCATTTCGGTCGCCGGTCGCGCAGCGAGGTCTGGATCAGCACCGGCCCGGCGCCGCGCAGTCCTTCGCAGCGGTCGGCCAGTTTCAGAAACCGCGTCAGGCGAAATACGCCCTCGTAGCGCACGTGGATCTCCGAGCCGCGAATGGTGATCTCTGACTCACGGTCGCTGCTCAGAACCCAGTCGCCCTGCAGCGTTTCGCGCAGATCCGTATACGCGTCGCCACCGGCACGCGGGTCCACCCCGCGCAGCACTACGGCCGCATGCATCCGGTCGCCGTCGAGCCGGTCACCGGTCACCGTCACCGGCGCATTCATCGGCATCATTTCCAGCGCATATAGCAGGTCCTTCGGCGTCGGCCCGCGGTAATAGGCACGCAGCTTCACCCCGTCGGAGTGAAAGCCGCAATAGGCCCGACCGTCTTCCAGCTCGCAGCCCTGGAACAGCGCGGCCAGCTCGAAAGGCTCGCCGTGCCGGCCCGGGGGCATCCCGGTCTCCAGCGCCGTGTCGTCCACCGTGACATCCGTCTCGACCGGTGTTTCGGTCACGCTTTGCGTCGCCACCTCGCCATCGCCGCCACCGCCCGGCCCCTTGGCCCCACCAGCCGGAGAGCTGCCGGAATCCACCAGCGTCAACGTGAACGAAGTCGCCGTCTCGCCGGTGTCAATCTCGCGGAAATCGGCCTCGTCATAGCCGCGCTTGCCGCAATCGGTGTCGCCGACGATCTCGAAGGCGTCATCATGGGTGCAAAACCCGAAGTTCTGCCCGCGAAAGCCACCGTCGCGGCTGTCGGCGTGGTAATAGTAGTAACGTTTGCTGAGATTGCCGCTGACCAGAACCGCACATTCGCCCGGATCGATGTTCCACCATCCCTCGGACATCCAGTCGGTGTCGCCCTTGTATCCGATGGCGACGCTTTGCACCTGGTCGGTGTTGTTGCAGATCTCCAGCCCGGCCTGCGCCGCGTTTGTCATCGCGAATGTTGCCGCCGCCACCAGAAGAAATGCACGCATTCTACCGACCCTCCTTAATCGCTGCCGGGCGCTCTGCCAGTGCTGCGTCGGCGCTGCCGGTCGGGACCGCCAGCGCCTGCCTTTATCCGCAATGCCGTCTTAGCCGCCGCGCGAACCGCCGCGCCGTGGCGTTTTCTCTTCTTCGGGCTCGGGCTCGGGGTCCGGCTCGGGCTCGGGGTCCGGCTCTACCACAACAGTCCCGTCGCCGTCGTTGCCTCCGGTGCGATCGAGGTCGATCCCGGTGCCGGTGCCGGTGTCCTCATCGCCGGACTTGGACCCTGTCCCGGACTGCGATCCGTCGCCGACCAGCGTGAAGGTGAACATGCCCTCGGTTCCGCCGGTGTCGATCTCGCGGAAGTCCTCGCGGTCAAAGCCGCGCGATTCGCAGTCGTGGTCGCCGACAATGGTGTAGGCGTCTGGCGAAGTGCAGAAAAAGTAGCTCTGCCCGGTGAATTCGCCGCCATTGACCTCGGCACGGTAGTAGAAATACCGGTGCGGTTTGTTGTCGAGCGCCGGGGTGGTGCAATCGCCCGGTTCGACGACCCACCAGCCTTCGGAGGTCCAGCCCTCGTCGCCTTCGTAGCCGAAGGAAAGCTGCTGCGAATCGGAGGTCTCGTTGCAGATCTCCAGCCCGGCGTCGGTGGTCGTCATGTCGTCGACCACCGAGACGTTCGACCCGGTATCGGTTGTGGTGGCGTCCGGTCCGTCGCCGCCCGGCGAAGGGATCAGCGTGAAGGTATAGCTCTTGGCCGTCGGGCCGGTGTTGATCTCGCGGAAGCTTTCCTTTTCGTAGCCGCGTGCCTCGCAGTCGGTGTCGCCGACGATGGTATAGGCCTCTTTGGTGGTGCAGAAATAGTAGTTCTCGCCATCAAAGTCGCCGCCGTCGATCTCGGCGCGGTAATAGTAGTACTGTTTATTCAGCGCCCCGCTCAGCACCGTGGTGCAGTCTTGCGGGTCGACATTCCACCAGCCTTCCGAGGTCCAGCCCTCGTCGCCCTCGTATCCGACAGAGACGCTTTGGACATCGCCCGTCTCGTTGCAGAAGGTCAGGCCCTGCGATTCGCTAGAACCGGGAGTGCCGGAGTTTTCCGGGGTCAGAGCCAGGGTATAGCCCTTGGAGGTGGACCCGGTGTCGATCTCGCTGAAGTTTTCGCGGTCATAGCCGCGGCTCTCGCAATCCTCGTCGCCGACGATGGTATAGGCCTCTTTGTTGGTGCAGAAATAGTATCCCCCACCTTCGAAACCCCCAGAGCTGATTTCTGCCCGGTAATAGTAGAACTGCTTTTTCAACTCGCCGCGAATCGGTGTTACACATTCGCCCGGCTCGACATTCCACCAGCCTTCCGAGGTCCAGTCATCATCGCCCTGATAGCCGACCGAGACATCCTGGGCATAGCTGGTCTCGTTACAGAACTTGAGCCCCACCCCTTCGCTCGACTGGGCCACGTCCATCGCGGCCTGGGTCAGGCGGTAGGTGTGGCTTGTCGCCGTCTCGCCGGTGTCGATTTCGAGGAAGTCCTCCTTGTCATAGCCACGATCCGAACAATCGCTGTCACCGACGATGGTGTATTCCTCGTTGGAGGTGCAGAAGGAATAGTTCTCTCCCGCGAATGGTCCGCCGTCGACCTCGGCCCGCAGGTAGTAATAGCGCTTTTTCAGGTCACCCCCGACCGGAGTGGCGCATTCGCCCGGGTCGATGTTCCACCAGCCTTCGGACGTCCACTCGGTATCGCCCTTGTATCCGATAGAGATGCTCTGGGTGTCCGATGTGTCGTTGCAGATCTTCAGACCGGCCTGTGCCCCGCCCGCTATTCCAACGAGACAGGTCGCCAGAAAGATACGCTTGATAAGTTCCATGCCATCCTCCTATTTGTAGGCAGTGTAGCCATGGTGGAGGTGTCCGGTAAAGCCTTGTAATCCGTAACCCGGCCACAACCGGGCCCATTCGGCGCAATTCCCGGGGCGCATTCTCTGTCGCCGGTTGTATTCGCCAGGGGAAGTTCTTGTGCTGCGGCGCACTCGATCACAGATCACGGACGGTCGGCGCCTAGACCTTCGTGGCTACCGCCGGGGGCGTCACCGCACGCCGGCGCAGCACCGATTCGCGCCAGGCGATGAAGCTGACCGAGGCGATGATGATCATACCGCCGAACACAACCCACCCGTCGACCGGCTCTGCGAAGACCAGCGCGCCCAGGGTCACCGCCCAGACCAGTTGCAGAAACGTCACCGGCTGGGTCACCGCGATGGGGGCCGCTCTCAGCGCCAGCGTCATGGTGAAATGCCCGCCCGTGGCAAATGCCGCGACCAGAAACAGCCAGCCCACCTCATTCCAGCTCGGCCAGACCCAGACCGCGATTGCGAAGGGCGCCAGCGTCACCGTCACGATGATCGACAGCCAGCCCACCACCGCCGCCGCCGGCACCCGGTCGGCCATGAGCTTGGCTATGAGATAGGAGGTGGCAAAAAACAGCCCGTTGGCCAGCATGGCCAGATGACCGCCCGAGACCTCGCGGAACCCCGGCCGCAGGATCACCAGAACCCCCGCCAAGGCGAAACCGATGGCAATGATCCGGCGGAAGGCCAGCCGCTCTCCCAGAAACAGCGCCGCACCGATGGTGACGAAAACCGGGATGATGTAGCTCATCGAGGTCACCTCGGCGATGGGGATCTGGGTCATGGCGAAAAACCACAGCATCACCCCGAAACTGTGCGCCACCCCGCGCACCCCGAAAAGCGTCATCGCCTGCCGGTTCATCCCGGTCCTGATCATCGGGCGGATCATCGGGATCAGAAAGACAAGACCCAGAACATAGCGCAGGAATGCCGCCTGAGGCGCCGGGATGTCGCTGCCCACGTATTTGACGATGCCGGTCACCGCGACGAACATCAGCCCCGTGACCAGCATCCAGGCGATACCGGCGGCAGGGCGTGAGGCGGGCGGGGATTCCAGTGACATGGCCCGGCAGGTTAGACCTCAGGCGCCCGGCGGGGGCAAGGGGCTTGGAGCGGGCGGCAAATTATTGTTATCCGGCATTCCCCATTTGGCGTGCCTTCGTAAAGGTTACTGGCGGAGAAGCTGTCTTTTCAAGCAAATTCGGCCTTCGTTGGTTGTTGGGTGCAGCGTGCTGGCCGCAAAGAGCGGCCAAACGGGCCGTCGCGATGGTTT
>JAAELR010000300.1 GCA_024226455.1 Paracoccaceae bacterium | reverse complement strand
TCGTCGCGGTGCTGACAAAGCTCCTCGCCAGGAGCGACAGCCGCGCTCAAGCGCCATAACCGCCCCAACGCATCAGCCCCGCACACCCCGAAACCGAAGCCATCAAACCATTCGCAAGCGCACCAGCCAGCGCAACGAAAACCTATTGCCTGGTAAAACCCAAGCCACCCCCAGCCGGTTGAATCCGCCCAAAAACAGGGGCGTCATGAATAATCCGGGCTAAGAGTGCAGCCGCCTTGGCGCGCAGCTTGGCCGCCTGCTCTTCAGGGCTGATCGGCGCGTCGAGGTCGTGACAAGTCTCAAGCCGTTCGCCCGCCTTGACGGATACTCGCGCTGCCGTTTCCGGCAGGGTTTCGTCGGTCGATACCCGCACCCGGTCGCGCAGCGCGACCAGCCCGGGATCGTTGCAGGCAGCGTCGGAGTAGCTTCGCAATGCGCCGGTGTCGTGACCGCTGAGAGCCATCGCGGCACATAGCCGATAGCTGAACTTGGCCTCCAGCCCGGTTCGGGGCGTGGCTATGTTGCATACCGTCAACCAGCGCGGATGCACGGTGATCTCAACGCTCTCGACCCGTGCGGCATCGGCATCGAGCGTCGCCAACGCCTCTAGCGTGGCATGGATGCCGTGGCAGCAGGCGTGAAACTTGTGGCTGACGGTCTCTAGCCGCCACCCCTTTCCCAATCCGTCCAGTGCCGTCGGGTCGCCCTGCCCGGCATGGGTGTCGCCAAATCCCTGCGGCGCCTGCAGCCCTTCGGCATTCGACACGAACCCCGCCGACGCCAGGATCGCGCACTCGACCCCGTTCGTCGCCGCAATGCCGGCATTATAGGGTTTGCCCATGGTGCCGAACTGCGATTTCAGCCCCGACGCACGAGTGGTACAGAGCCCCAGCGCATGCGCCATGGCGCCCGCATCGAGCCCCAACAGCCGCCCCGCCGCCGCCGTGGCGCCAAAGGCGCCCGCCGTGCCGGTCTGATGAAACCCGAGCTGGTAATGCGCACGGCCCAGCCACATGCCCACCCGGACCGACAACTCGGCGCCGACAAGGCAGGCCTGCACAAACCGCGCACCATCAGCGCCCGTCTTCTGGGCAATCGCCAGGGCCGCAGGGATCACCGCCACGGACGGATGGCCAATATGGCCGAAATGCGTGTCGTCATAGTCAAGCGCATGGCTGGCTGTCCCGTTTGCCAGCGCCGCGCCACGCGCCGGTGCCGCACCGCCACCGATCAAGCCCGCCTCGCCCGCCCCGCCCTCGGCCAGCACCATGTGGCGAACAATCCGGGCCACAGGCTCATCCCGCCCGGCGATGCCGCAAGCGGCCCAATCGAACAGTGACAGGCGCATCATCGACAAAGCGGCGTCGCCCCGCACTGGCGCAACGGAAAAATCCGCAAACATCCCCGTCACATTCATCCCCGTGCCTCCTTCTTCTCGGTTGCAAAAAACGGCTGGGGGTCCGGGGGGACAGCGCCCCTCCGGCTGATCGGCCCGCAAAGCGGGACGACATCACCCGTACAATTCTGCCGCGCGCCTCTCGAACGCACGCACGATCCGCAGCATTGCATCGTTGAACACCAGCCCGATTACCGATTGCAGGAGCGCGTTGCGGAACTCGAAATCGACGTGGAAGTCCACTTCACAGCCGCCCTCAACGTCACGGAACGCCCAAGCCGACCGCATGTGTTTGAACGGACCGTCAAGATAGTCGATCTCGATCCGCCGCTCCACCGGCATCAGCGTCGCCCGGCTGGCGAACTTCTCTCGGAAGACCTTGAATGAGATCACCAGATCGGCCTCCAGCACCACTCGATCAGGCTGGCGCGTCGTCCGGTTCACCCTTGCCGCGGCACACCAGGGCAGAAATTTGGGGTATTTTGCCACATCGGCAACCAGCTCATACATCTGCCGCGCCGTGTAGGGCAACATCTTGGTTTCGGAATGCGTCGGCATATCGGCTTTCACCCGTTTCCCTCGGGCCCCGCATTTCGTATTGTCCGCAGGGAAATGCAAGGGGGCGCAATGTCCGGAACACCATATGTGATCGACCAGATGATCTCTGCCAAGACCATCGCGGCGCGAATCGAGGATCTGGCCAGCGAGATCACCCAGGCCTTCAAGGGCACCGACAAGCTGGTCGTCGTCGGTCTCTTGCGCGGTTCTTTCGTGTTCATCGCCGATCTGGTGCGCGAGCTTGACCTGCCCGTCGAGGTCGATTTCATAGAGGCGTCGTCCTACGGCAATTCGATGCAGTCGAGCCGCGAGGTGCGCATCCTCAAGGACTTGCGTGGCGAGATTGGCGGTCGCGACGTCCTGCTGGTCGAGGATATCGTCGATACCGGCTATACGCTGGCCCACGTGATCGAACTGCTCAACGCCAAGCACCCCCGCCGGCTGGAAACCATCGCGCTTCTCGACAAGCCCTCGCGGCGCGAGGTCGAGGTCAGGGCGACATGGACCGGGTTCGAGATACCCGACGAGTTCGTGGTGGGTTACGGCATCGACTATGCGCAGCGCAACCGCAACCTGCCGCATATCGGCAAGGTGCGGTTCGTCGAGGGCGGCGAAACCTAGTCCACCGCTTCACGTGATTTGACTTGATGTTGTATTTCCAAATCACTCTCAAGCAGATCTTGGGAGGATAAGGAGATGGCAAAACGAGCTCCGGCTGCGCCAAGGCCGCGCCGCCAAGTCCTGAGCTTGCAACAAACCAAAGGCATCAATACCGGGCCAATACTGGCCCGCAGCCAGTGCGCATTGGCAAGCGTCAGCTATCTGGCGACCACACGCGTCTAAGCGTCGGTCAAATCTGAACTCTGGGGGAACCACCGGGAAACCGGCCCATTTCGCGCCGGGACTGACAGTTGGTCACACCAACATCGCTTCATACCTGCTGATGGCGGGTCGGACAAGCATATTGGCCTTGCAGGTGGCTTGCGTCTTCAGTTCGGGAAACAGGGCAAAGAGCTCCTCCCGATGCTCCTGATCCACCCCATTCAGAGGTTCGAGCGAAGGACAGAAGCTTTCGCTCCACAGACCGTTCGACAGCACCAGTTCATGTCGGTCGAACATCATGTGGATATATGTTACGCTATCGGGCAGTACCGGCATAACGCCCTGATTGTGAACAAGGTGTTTTGATGATCCCAGCGCTTCGGTCAGCGCCAAATTCCACCGCAGTTTTTCGTTATTGATCAACACTCTGTGGTTGGGAGACAACAACAGGTCTTGCTCCGGCAACCCCCCGCCCATCGCCCCTTTTCGGATTACTATGGGCCGCGTCTTCTCTACACTGCGAAGAACGGAATGCGGAATTGATCGTGTGCCAATCCAGCGAATTTCCTGAAATCCATTGTCGCGGGTCAGAACCATCTCTCCCACCGACAATGTCTCGATTGGCACCAGCCCATGTTTGGCGACGATCATCGTTCCCGGAGTAAAACAAGGAATACAATTGTCATATTGATCGCCGTTCAGGTCAATATCCGCAGTAAGCGTGCCGGAGACGGGGTCTTTACCATCTGTTGGAACGAAGTATAATTCCTCATGGCCGCCGCCGTCCTTGTAGGCAACGTACCACCCTCTGTAGGTCACGCCGTCAACCTTCAAAATCGAGTTATGTTTGAAGGTATCGATCAATTCGCCGTTAATGAGATCTCCCGGGCCGTTGCCGCCATCTTCCCTTATATAACCATCGCTGTCGTTATCCTTGATCGTGACAGTTACCGCAGTGGCCGATTCCCCGCTTTCGCCGGCTTCATTCGCCTTGTTGCCGAGATAAAATGCCGCCAAGTTTACAGTACCTGTCACGTCCGGTCTCCTCCAATTTGCCCGCAAAAGAGTGAGCGTGGGCAACCTGCCCAGCTATCAAGCCATCCTGACCGATACCGGCACGGGTGCTGAAAATACTTGCATCGGAAGGAAGATACAAGTGACTGCGCAATTAACAATGCGTTGAGCATTTGGAAACGGTTACTCCCGAGGGCATGGTGCAGATACGTGAGCCACGACCACCTCTAAGGAAAAGATGGCCCCTTACGGTGATTGCTTGCAATCACCTATCGGGCAATGGATGCCATCAACGTCATCCTCTGTGCCGCGGGCCATAATTTCCGGCTCCTGGCAAAGTGGTTCAGGCGTTTGGGTCTAAAATTTGTGGAACGGTCCTCGAAATCCTCATCCTGTCGCCATACCGCGCAGAAAGCCGCACCGCTTAAGGACACCGAAAAACGCCGAAACCAAAAAAATCACAGGCGAACATCTACTTCAGATTGCGCAACATCAATCTCCGAAAGCGCGATGCAGCCTTTTACCAGCGCGGTTCCCCAACACAGCCGTTAGCTGAGACGCATATGCAAGACAGCTTGGGATGTCGTCTTTTCAACCGGTTCTACGAAAGAATACCCTTTTTCTTCAGGTAGGGTCGTGTATCCACCAGATTGTGGCGCAGGGCTGCACCGTCTGTGCCTTGACCGAAAGCCAGCGCCATAAGCTGGGTGGCCTGAAAGATGGGAACATCTTCGTCCAGACCAATTTCCGGCTGGCGTGAATCCAGGTTCAGATGACAGATCGGGCACATGGTGACAATCGCCTCAGCCCCGGCAGTGCGGGCATTTGTCATGATCTTGCGCATCAGCCCCGCCGCCACGTCGGTCTTGCTGACCCCAAGCGAGCCGCCGCAGCAATCGGTCTTGCTTTGCCATTCCACCGTTTCAGCACCCAAGCTGTGCAGCAGGTGGTCGATCTTCATCGGGTATTCGGCATCCTCGGCCCCGGTTACTTTGGTCGGACGGCTGATCAGGCAGCCGTAATAGCAGGCAATCCTGAGCCCCTTCAGCGGGTTGCTTACGCGTGCGCTGATTTCATCCAGTCCGCATTTTTCCAGGAGAATGTCGACCAGATGGTGCACATCGACCGAGCCCTGATAGTCATAACCCAGCGCCTGCCCAACCATCCTTGCGGTGTCATCATTCTGGCGCACGGCCTGCTCTGAGCATTTGAGCCGCGAGAAACAGGCCGAACAGGCCGAGGTGAGGGTATCAAATCCCATCTTCTCTGCTGTTGCCACAGCTTTCATCGGCAGGGTCACGGCCAGTTCATGATCGGTCGCGTGGGCGGCACCCGCGCCGCAGCAGCCCCAGCCGTCAGGTTCGACCAGTTCGAAATCCAGCGCCTTTGCCACGCTTTCAATCGAACGACCGTATTCGGCCGCCGAGCAGGCCATCGAGCAACCCGGAAAATAGGCAATCGCCCTGTCGCCGTAGTCAGCCCGTATGGTGCCCTTCTTCTTGTTCGGAAACTCGGGGACAAAGCCAAGCTTGCCGCGGCGAAGCATCCTCAGGCCCATCTTGAGATCGTTAAAGGGCTTTTTGAGAGCAATGTTATGGGCGGCCATCAGACCAAATTCATAGACCCGCCCGAAACGCTTGATATTGGCCATGAACAATTCGTTGAACTTGGCAATTTCCGGGATGCCGGGCTTGATCTTGCGCCGCGTCGCCTCGATGCGCAGGGTGTCCATCACGCCGGTCACATCGATTGCCTGCGGGCAGCGGCTGGCGCAGGTATAGCACGATGCGCAAAGCCAGATCGCCTTGCTTTCAAGAACGCTGTCGTCGCCCAACTGCACCGCACGCATGATCTGGTTGGGTGTCATGTCGAATTGATCCGACAGCGGGCACCCGGAAGTGCATTTCACACATTGATAACAGCGATAGACATTCGATCCGGTTTTGTCGCGCAACAGATCGGCCAGCGTCATCTTATCGCAATTCTGCGCGTCCATTTCGTTCGGCTGGCTGATACTCGTATCCATTCCGCTACCCTTCGATCACCGGGCGCGGCAAAAGACCGGCACCCTCGGCGATGGGTTGCACCGCTTCTTCCCACTCGATGCCCATGATATGCACACCCGCCACACCCTCGATTTCCTGGATTTCTCCAATCTGCTCGATGCAGAGCTTGATACCTTCTTCGCGCCAGGCTTGCATGCGGGCCGGTTTGTCGCCGGTGTTGATGCCAACGACCGCCCCTTCCATACGCTTCACGATATCGTCGGGGATCGACATGCCCGGCACCCGGTCACGCATGAATTTCGCCATGCCGGCACTTTTCAAAGGTCCGACACCGGCGATGAAGCTCAGCCTTTCGGTCACCCCCAGATCCACCGCCCGTTTCATGTATTCACGAAACACCGGCATGTCATAGATTAGCTGGGTCTGGATGAAATCGGCCCCGGCAATCGCCTTTTTCGCAAGCCGGTAGGGCCGCCAATCGATAGGGTCGGCAAACGGGTTCGCCGCCCCACCGATAAACAGGCCGGGCCCGCCGCCAGAGATTTCTTCGCCGCATTGGAAGGCGTTCTTGTCGCGCATGTCGCGAAGCATGCCGATCAGCTGCATTGAATCGATATCATGCACGTTCTTGGCGCCGGGATGGTTGCCCATCGATTGATGGTCGCCGGACAGGCAAAGCACATTGCGCAGCCCAAGCGCATGCGCGCCCAGAAGGTCGGCCTGCATCGCCAGCCGATTGCGGTCGCGACAGGTCATCTGGATGATCGGCTCCAGCCCCTCCTGAAGGGTGATCAAACCCGCAGCGATCGAGGACATGCGCACCACGGCGGTTTGGTTGTCGGTGATATTCACCGCGTCCACCACCCCCTTCAGCAACCTGGCTTTCTTGCGCACCACCTCGGCGTCCTGGCTCTTGGGTGGTCCCAGCTCACCGGTGACGGCGAAATGACCTGCCGCCAATACGCGTTCCAGATTGCTTCCCGAGCGCTGGCCAAGCAGCGGCGTGTCGGGGGTTTCGGGCAGATTTACGACTGGAAACTCTTGATTCATGGCTTTTGCTACCCTTCGTCGCTTTCAGGAAGACGCAGATCGTCACGCACGATCCGGCGATGGCCGCCATCGCGGGATGATGACCAGTCCTTGGGCGGCTCGACAGTCATCAATTGGTCGATGCTGCCCTGCTCGCCGGCGCGTTCCCAGATCACCTGCCAGGCGCATTCAGTTTGGGGATCAACCTCGCATTCACCCGCTTGCGAGCCGCCACAGGGTCCGTTGAACAGCTGTTTGGAGCAGCGGCTGACTGGGCAGACCCCGCCGGTCAGATGCAGCACGCAATTGCCGCAGCCCTGACAGCGTTCCTCCCACACGCCGTGTTCGGACGGGAACCCCATGAACTTGGTGTTGAGCGCGGGCAATACGCGGGTGGCCGGATACCGTTCGGCCAGGCTTTGCACCCCGACACCGCAGCCCAGTGACAGGATCGCATCATAGTTTTTGATCTCATCGTCAAGCTGACGCAGAAATTCCTCTTCGCACTGGCGCTGCACGGTGGTCTCGCCAACCTCAATCGCCTCTCCATCAACCTCACGCGACAGCCGCAGTGCTGATGACAGCACGCTGACCTCATTGCGCCCACCGGCAAAACAGACGGTCACGCAGGTGCCACAACCCACGGCCAGCACCTTCTTGTCGTCCTTCATCATGTCCTTGAGGGCATCGAGCGGTTTTTGTTCGGCGACGATCATGGGTTAACTTTCAACTTGAGGGCCGGGATCTTCCGGCGTGTCCAGAACGGCATTGGGCCGGGTTTTTCTGGTGATGGGTGACGGGCCGACTTCTTTGATGGTTTCGGTAAATTCCTGTACCTTTTCAGCAAATTGCGCGCCCATGGCGGCCGAGATGTTGATCATCCGGGCCCGCTGATCGTCCAGCCCGATTTCTTTCAGCAGATCGGTTACACGCCCCACCCGCTTGGCGGCCTGGGTATTGCCGTTGAGGTAGTGGCAGGTGCCCGGCAGGCACCCGGCCACCACAACGCCATCGGCACCATCCTCAAGCGCGTGCAGCACTTCGATGACGCTGGCACGTCCGGTGCAGGGCAGCTCGACGATCTTGATCGACGGCGAATAACTTAGCCGCGCGCCACCGGCCAGGTCGGCTGCGGAATAGGCGCAGTGACGGCAGCAGAAGGCGACGATTTCGGGGGTGAATTCCTCGGTACTCATTCGGCTGCCTTCACTTCAAAAAGAGCATCAACCTTGGCCGCAACCTGATCGGGCGTGTAGTGATGAAGCTCGATCGCGCCAGCGGGGCATTCAGCGGCGCAAAGCCCGCAACCCTGACACAAAGCCGGTTCCACCTGCGCCGCACCCAGGGTGCCACCGACACCTTTCACCATGTCCATGATCCGCGGCGCGCCATAAGCGCAGATGCGCACACAAGTCAGACAGCCGACGCACAGATCCGGGTTGACCTCGGCCACCGGACCGGCGGTGATGATCTTGTCGCGCGACAGGATGGTTGCGGCGCGGGCCGCGGCGGCTTTGGCCTGAACGATGCTTTCGGTCAACAGCTTGGGATAATGCGCAAGACCGGCCATGAAAATCCCGTCAGACAGGAAGTCAACCGGGCGCAGTTTGACATGCGCCTCCATGAAGAACCCGTTCATGTCGAGCGTCACCCTGAGGCGGTCGGCCAGCTCGCGTGCGCCTTTGGCGGGCACAATCGGCGTCGACAACACCACCACGTCAGGCATGAAAGTCATCTCGCGCCCCAGCACCTCTTCCCACGCCTGAACCGTCAGCGTTCCGTCGTCAGCAAAGTCGACAACCGGCGGGCGGTCGTCCTCGTAGCGCAGGAAGATGATGCCTTCGTCGCGGGCCTGGGTATACAGCCGTTCCTTGAAGCCATAGGTGCGGATATCCTTGAACAGCACGGTGATCCGCGCGCCCGGGCTGAGCCGCTTCAGGGTCAGGGCGTTTTTCAGCGCCGTAGTACAACAGATGCGCCCGCAGTATTTGTCCGCAGGGCCGACGCATTGCACCATGACGATGTTGCGCGGCAGGGGCTTGTCGTCGGTTCCTTCTTCATTCGCCGCCAGCGTGGCTTCGAACTGCTGTTGAGTGGTGATCCTGTCGTCCTGACCATAGCCATATTCGTCGCCGCGATATTCATCGCCGCCAGTGGCAATGACATAGGCGCCGTGGGTAATTTCGACGCTTTGGCCGTTTTCATCATAGGTCAGCTTTGAGGTGAAGTTGCCCATGATCCCGCTCATCCCCGACAGGTTCGCGCCCAGATGGACGGTGATCAGTGGGTTTGCGCCGGTTTCTTCGATGATCTGGTTGAGATATGCCTGCGGCGACTGAAAGCTTTGCTCGCCCGCAGGCATCAGGTCTGCTCCGGCGCCGAAGTCTTCCAGACCGTAATGAACCTGCCGAAGAGAGCCGCCGAGTTGCTCGCTGCGTTCTACCAGATCGACCGGAAACCCTTGTTTGGCCAGGGTCAGCGCCGTTGTCATCCCGGCCACGCCGCCGCCGATTACCAGGGCACCGCGCTGAACCTCGACACTGCCGGTCTTCAGTGGCTGCTGCTGAGAGGCACGCGCCACCGACATGCGCACCAGATCCTTGGCTTTGCCCGTGGCCGCATCCCAATCATGCGAATGCACCCAGGAACACTGGTTGCGGATATTGGCAATATCCAGAAGATGCGGGTTCAGTCCGGCCTGTTGCAGCGTCTTTTTGAACACCGGTTCATGGGTCAGCGGCGTGCAGGAGGCAACAACAACGCGGTTAGCGCCAGTTTCGGCCACGGTCTTGGCAATATGGACGATGCTGTCGGCAGAACAGGCAAACATGTTATCTTCGGTGTGGATCACATTGGGCAGGTCCGCAGCATAGTCAGCCACCTTTGGCACATCCAGATAGCCGCCGATATTGGTACCGCAATGGCACACGAAAACGGCGACCTTCGGGTTTTCCGTCAAGATGTCGCGTTCGGGCGGAAAAACCGCTTCACGCGTCAGCGTGCCGCGCGCCGCGCGCATCAGTGCGCCTGCCTGCGCTGCCGCCCCACTGGCCTCCAGCAGGCTTTCGGGGATGTCCTTGGGTTCACGGAAAGGACCTACCCCAAAGACCCCCTCGCGGCTGGTTTGCAGCGGGTCGTGCTGGACGGTCTTGCAAAACCCGTATTCATCAAGCTCTACACCCAGCGTTGCCGCCAGCTTCCTGGTGCCCTCGGCGATCTCCATGCCGATCGACAGCACCACCATGTCGAAATGCTCTTCAAGGATCGCGGTTTCACCGGGAGCCGCAATGCCAGCGCCCCGGTCCATGGTCTTCAGGATCAGGTTTGCGGTCGCGGCATCCTCGCGGATCGCTGACACCCGACAGCGGCGGTAGTTGACGTTGTGCTTGTCCTGAGCGGTTTGGTAATAGGTCTCATAGCCTTTGCCGAAAGACCGCACATCCATGACGAAAACCTCGATCTGACTATCTGGCCAGTGCCCCATGGTCATGGTCGCCTGCTTGGTCGCGTACATGCAGCAAACGGACGAGCAGTAATCATGCGAGGTATCGCGCGAGCCGATGCATTGCAGGAAGGCAATGCGCCTGGGCCGCTCGCCGTCCGAGGGGCGCACGACCTTGCCCGATGTGGGCCCGGAAGCAGATAACAGGCGTTCATATTGCAATGAGGTCAGCACATTCGGGAACCGCCCCAGCCCGAATTCCTGGGCCGCCTCGGCCTCATAGGGCTTGTAACCCGGTGCCAGAACCACGGCGCCAACTTCGACCTTGCGCGTCTCGTCAACCATGTTCAGATCAATCGCGTCAAACCCGCAGGCATCGACACAAGCATTGCATTCCGAACAGATGCCGCATTCAAGGCAGCGCGCGGCCTCTGTCCGGGCCTGATCCTCGCTGAGGACAGCGTCAACTTCGTTGAAATGACCGGTGCGTTCCTCAGCCGGCAGATGCGCCTCGACCGGAGGCTCGCCAAGCTTGATTTCGCCCTTCAGAACCCGCCTGTCCAATTCGGTTTGGGTAAAGGTGGCGATGGGTTGTTCAGAGGGTTGTTCACCTTTGGCCACCCCGTCCAGCAGGTAGTGCGAGATCGAGGCTGCCGCCTTGCTCCCCCCGGCAATGGCGTCGATGACAAAAGCGGTGCCGCTGATCAGATCGCCGGCGGCGAACACGCCGGGTTGCGCCGTTTCATAGGTGTCTTTGTCGACGCGCACCGACCAGTCACCTTCCGAATGGATGCCCTTGCCCTCGGGAATAAAGCCCAGCCCGGCCTTTTGCCCGACCGAAAGGATAATGACATCGGCTTGCATGATATGGTCCGAGCCCGGCTCTACATGCGCCACCTTGCGCCCGTCCGCTCCGGTTTCAAAACGTTCGACCCGCTGACATTCAAGGCCGGTGACATTGTCGGCACCATCATCGGTGACGCGCAGGAAATTCAGCCCGACATGCATCCTGATGCCTTCGTCCCTGGCGGCCTGAACCTCGGCAACGCTTGCCGGCATGGCCCCGCCAGAGCCGCGCACGGCCATTTGCACATCCGTGGCCCCAAGCCTGACCGCGCTGCGGGCCACATCCATGGCCACATCGCCGCCGCCGACAACCACCACCCGCTTGCCATCGATCCGGGGGCGTGGGTCACTAGAGGTATCGCCCATATCCGCCAGACGCACATCGCGCAGAAACTTGGTGTTTATCAGCACGTTATCAAGGTCGATACCGGGAATGGGCAGCCTGATCCCCTCATGGGCACCGACCGTCATAAGGACCGCATCATAGCCCTGCTCAAACAAGTCATCGAGGTTCTCGACCGGGGTCGAAAGACGAAGATCAACGCCCAGATCGACGATATCGGCGACCTCACGCTCGATGATTTCAGCCGGCAGCCGGAACTCTGGCACCCCGACGCGCAGCATGCCGCCCGCCACCGGCAATGCCTCGAACACTGTGACGCCGAAACCCTCAAGGCACAGGTCCTGAGCCGCGGTAAGACCGCAGGGACCGGCGCCGATGATGGCGATCTTCTGATCGTGTTTTCGTTCGGCGGCTTCTGGCTTGACGCGTGGTTCGGCCATCACGGTATCGGTGACGAAACGCTTCAGTGCGCGAATGCTGACCGGCTTGTCCACCATCGAGCGCGAACAGGCGTCCTCGCAGCGGGCATTACAGATCCGCCCGCAGATCGCCGGGAAAGGGTTGTCGAGCCGAATGGATTTATAGGCCTCCTCGTACCGGCCCTCGCCGATCAAGGCGATATAACCCTGAGCGCGCTGACCCGTGGGGCAGGCATCCCGACACGGCGCCACCCCGCGCTTTTCGATGGCATAGGCATCAGGCGCACCCTGAGGGTAAAGCTTGTAAGCTGCGCGCCGCTGGCTCAGCCCGCCCTCGAACGTGTTTTCGACCGAGACCGGGCAAACCTTGGCACAATCATCGCAGGCAGTGCACTTGTCGGTGTCGATAAACCGCGCCTTGCTGTGCAGCGTCGCGGTGAAATGCCCCGCCTCGCCCTCTAGCGCCAAGACCTCGGTATTGGTCAGAAGGTCGATATCCAGATGCTGGCCCGAATCGACCAGCCGCGGCGAGATCGTGCACATGGCGCAGTCATTTGACGGAAAGGTTTTGTCAAGCCGCGCCATATGCCCGCCAATGGCTGACTTCTGTTCGGCCATGAAGACCTTGAACCCGGTATTGGCCAAATCAAGCGAAGCCTGCATTCCGGCAATGCCGCCGCCGACCACCAGAGCCGCGCCGATCGTTCGGTCATTGGATTGATTGTCTTCCGGTGGCATCGGCTTACTGTTCCTTTAGGATTCCAGGCTGTCACTCAGCGTGTCAGCCCAGCGTAACAGGCTCAAATACGACATATCGTTTTATAACCGTCACTTTCTGGTCGCTTATCGGCACCAAACCAATCGGGTTACGCCCTGTCGGGGCGCTTTCAGACCGGGATCAATTGAAGTTGGCGGCATTGCCAGGACGAGCACCCCAGAGGCGAACAGATCTTGTGATCGCGATCGCTTAATAGCCGATGCAAGACTGCGTGAAGAGCGGTCAAATCTTGCGGTTGGAAATGATCGGCGTGATTGCGCAACCTGATTGGGCGGGTTGGGACAAGATTAGCCATTCGAGCGGATCGCAGCGAATGCCTCAAAAGGGCCCACTTTCGGCAACCTTTGATTTTGCTGCGAGCGCACGCAAAATATCGTTTGCCGTCGCGCGGTAAATTCTGGTGCCGCAGTGCGGCTCAAAAAGCGGTTGTTGGCGCATTCCGCAATGCTCTTGGCGTGCCAGTTGGCCAGGTCGCGAGACCGCCCCCCTTCGCCGCGGCAGCGAAATCTGCTGGACGAAATTGATTGCCTCCGACTGGGAGGGCGGATTTGCAGCCAGACCGAGCTCCTTGATCGGACACCACCCAATTCGGGCTCATGAACTTTGAGACCACCTGAAACCTGTCGGCTTTGAAAAGCGACCGAGCGACCAGGAAAGGCCCGGCATCCGCCGCTGCGGCGTAGACCCAAAGCCTCACCATTCACCTAATTGGAACCCGCGGAGAAGTTAGGAGCTTCCTTTTGGCAAAATGGGAAACCCCCTACTATCTTCTTAGACTGGGCGTGCATCCACTTCTGCTTCATCGTCGGCGGCCTCACCCAGCGGCACTTGCGACTCTGGTGTTGCAGGCAACATCGCACCGCTTGCCACTCCTGCCAGTCCATTTTCCAGAGAAATGCCGAGCTCCTTTCCAAGTGCCTGCATCGCGGGCATCAGCAGCGCCATACCCAGAACCGAATCGAGCGCCTGGTTTACCGGCGTTCCGCCACCCGGCGCATTGGTGTTGTTCGGGGCAACACCGGCGAGACCGGTCACCTGATGGATCTTGATCGTCTCGATCTTCTCGACCGGTTTGACCATTTCAGCGATGATTGCAGGCATTGCTTCAGCCGGTGCTGATTATCGACCAAAGCACGATCACGCGGTTTGAGCGCCATGAGCTTGTGATGGTTGCGCTGCGGGTGGGCAAACGTGCCATCGCCATCGCATGGCGTGTTTACAAAGCCATCGGGTCTCTGGGCTGGCGTGAGCAAAGCGAAGTGCTGGAAATTGTGCGTTCTTTTCTGCCGGCGGGGTGCAAGCCGATCCTG